>NZ_JBNHEQ010000341.1:0-7976 GCF_050016015.1 Dapis hubbardiae BLCC-M172 | reverse complement strand
TATCAGATATATATTATACCCTTTTTTTTACTATTTTTTCACTAAAGTCCCGATAGTAAGGGAGTAGGGGAGTAAGGGAGTAGGGGAGTAGGGGAGTAGGGGAGAAATTAAAATGTATCCTCTTGATCGCCAAATATTTTATTTATACCATTACATCCGGACATGATATAATTGATAATTTATGGATAAGAATTGATTTAATTTTTCATTTTTGGAGAAGTCTAATAGAGTTAACTAGCTATTAGCTTTTAGCCCATACGTTAGCCTCCTGGGTTGTAACTGCGCGATTCAGCTTTTAGCAGCTCTGGGTTAAAATCCCCTTTCTGTTCCGGAATGCTCCACTCTCCTAGCACGTTGACTGCTGAGTGCTGACTGCTTTTTAAGATAGTGATGCTCATCACCACCCAGCACTCATTTACTTCACTTTGTTGTAATCTTTGACTCACTCAAACCCAACTGAAAAATCACCGTAATTTTACTTAGAAGTCACCACCATCGGCACCTGTGACTCACTTAAACCTAACCGAAAAATCACCATAATTTTACTCACAAGTCACCACCATAACCAGAAAAAAGGGTGATGATAAAAACATAGAGTTCAAACACAGGAAATCAAAAACCATGAAAAACCAAATCGTTGCATCTATCGCTGCTATCCCTTTTGCTTTCTTATCTGCTACTACTGCTCATAGTGCTGCATTAAATGGAGATTTTCATCTTAGTTCAGGTATCCGAGATGGTGAGGTAAGCAATATTTTATTAAGCAAAGACAGTTTATCTTTCAATTTTACTCTCACTCCAGTTATAATTGATGCTGACACACACGGAGGTACTTTTACCAACTTCAACTCTGCATATATTAGTGAACAAATTGTCAGTTTTGGCTCAACTCAAACAAGTAGATTCATTCCTAGATTTTGGTTACTTAGAAGTAGATATTCTTGGAGGAGAAACACCAGGTACTGTATATAGTCATTTAACTGATGACTCCAGTTTAACAGATGGTCTGAACGTTTTTAATCTCACTCAAGCAAATTACACATTAAGCCAAAGTGGAGCTAACGTAGCAATAGATGTAGCACTTTGGGGAGAGTTTGTGAGTGAAACAGGAGAAGTAACAGATGGTGCAGGTAATTTAACATTCCAGATAAATGACACCACAGTAGCTGATATTGAAGCAAAACTAGATGCAAGTGAAACAGTAGAAGGTCTAACTTTCTCTGGTGGTTTGTTCTCCGATACGAAAAAAGTACCAGAACCAACTACATTATTCGGTCTAGGAATAGTCGCTGCTGGTTTAACTCTTACTCGTCGTCAAGGCAAAAAAAGCTCCTAATTTAATATCGTTCGTTCCTCCTCACTGCTATTAGTTGAATAAACAAGATATAGCCTTTCTCAAATCACATTGGAATACAGAACAACTGGAAATGCAAGAATACTATCAACTATTACTACCACGGCCATAGCATACTTGGGTAATTCCTGATAAAATCAAAATTATTCATTAGTTACGAATTAAGGTTATATGCTTTCCAATTCAGAAAATTTATCCAGTTCTACATCTAGTATTAAATACTTTGCCTATGGCTCCAACTTGTCTAAATCATTATTAGAATTCAAATTATCATCAAATCCTCAAACAAAGGAAAGATACAAAAAAGAACCATCATCACTAATTTTAGATTCTCAACCAGCTATACTAAAAGATTTTGAATTACAATTTAATTTACATATCCCAACTAATAATATTGACCCAAGTTATGCTAATTTAGTCTATAAAAAAAATTCTATTGTGCATGGTTGTTTATATGAAATATCACCGGAATGTAAAGCAGTTATTGATGGATTAGAAGGTAAAGGTAATGTCTATCAAGAAGAAAATGTAGAAGTTTTACCTTATTTTTCAACAAATCCGATCGCTGCTGTAACGTATATAGCTTATAAAGAACAAATCAAATTACCTGTTTTGACTATTAAAGAGGGAGTTCCTCCTTCTAAGAGATACTTAAAAAGTATAATTTCTGGTGCTAAGGAATGTAATTTAGATGAAAAATGGATAGAATTTCTACAATGGCAAAAAGTAGCTACTATAACTTTTACTAGATTATCATCTGAAGAATTGAAAAAAATTAACGAAATAGTTTATACTCCTCAAGATTTAGAAAGTAAAAATTTACCATTAGAAAAAGTTTTAAATGAAAAAGAACAAGTTATAAAACCTATTATTAGTAGTATTTGTGGATTAGTATTTATGTGTAATCCAAGTAAAGGGTTTGCAATTGGATCAAAATCCTGGATTGAACAAATATTAGCACGAGACATTACAACATTTTATGCTAGAAGATGTTTGCGTAATAAAACTATTTCATTATATGAAACTGAACAAGATGTATTATTGGCAGATCGAGATTGTATAGATTATGTTATAGCAAATACCTGTAATTTATTGATTCAATCAAGAAAAGAAGGAGCAGGTGTATTTTTACTGGGTAGGACGACTAACTTTGATTTGTGGAAAGATTATTTAATTCCAATAAGTTAGGAAAAATTAAAAATTTATAATTATATTTGTTGTCATACAAATAATCAAAAATCATCCTATTTTAGAGTTTTTTATAAGCGTCTATATAATATCATATCCGCTTAATTAGTGAGAAAAAAAATTGCTCCTCTTTCCCATGCTAATACCTGATTTATTCCTCTTCTTCTCGCTCCTGAATCCTATAGTAATCCTAAATGATTTGCGTGTGAAAACTGTAGGGATTTGGTTTCCAAATCCTATTTATGCACTTGGTTTGGAGACCAAACCTCTACGATAAAATCTTACCGAATAATTAATAATTAATAGTTAATAATTAATAATGAATAATTAATAGTTGAAGCGTCAATAATTAATTATTAATTCAACAATTAAGGTTTAAAGCCTCCCTTTGTAATTAATAATGAATAATGAATAATTAATATATTCCGAGGGCGAGTGCTAGGTAAATAGTTTATATGTAAGCATTTCCTGCGGAATGCGGAGCTAACAGCTATTAGCAGTCAGCTCTTCCTACGGAATGCGGAGCTAACAGCTCTTTAATGAATTAAGCAATTATTCATTTAATTTATAGCACATTTTCCAGCCATAAATTGAAAGACAAAAACAACTTTTTAAGTTGTCAACCCCATACAATAATTGTGTTGTGGGAAATGTAGACTTGTTTGAGAAGCTGATAGCTGATACGCGATGTGCTGAATGCTTACGTTTATATATTGCTCCTCAGCGCCGTGATAGTCATTAATTATTAATTATTGAGGAGGGGTATACCTAATTATTTATAACTATTCATCCAGATATGATATAATATTAATTTATCATCTCAACATACTTCCCATTTCAAATTTCTAGGTTGATTTACTACTAACTTTTAACAAGTATACTTAAACCAGTAATACTAAGCTGTGGAGTAAAATTATGTTTCATCAGAAATGGAAAAAAAGAATTATTTTTTGTTTATTATTTATATTTATTTTTGTTAGTACAATTACCTTAAACATTATTTTACCAAAACAATCAGCGATCGCTGTTAAAGAAGAAGATTGGGAAATATTTTTGCAACAAAAAGACTTTATTCAAGCAGTCAATGAAGTTGAGCAACATTGGGAAAGAGACTATGAAAATTATTTTGATGAAAATCTGGGTGACTTTTCAGTAACGGCTGAAGATATAGCTGAAACACTCACTAATTTATCTGAACAAACTGGTACAAAACCTGCTGTTATCTGGGTTTGGCAACGGGAAAAACAAATGCAGTTAATTTTAATAACTCCTGGCACAAAACCAGAAATTTATAGTGTGAAAGAAGCAGATAGGCAAAAGTTAATTAATACAGTCAGAAGCCTAAATGTAGAAATAACAAATCCCAGAAAACTCAATACTACATCATATTTAGAACCAGCACAAAAACTATATGAATGGATGTTCAGGCCATTAGAATCTAGACTAGAAACAGAAAAAATAGATACCATAATGTTCTGCTTAGGTCTGAATTTGCGGACTTTACCATTAGCAGCATTACATGATGGAGAAAATTTTATTATCGAAAAGTATGCCATTGCTCGAATTCCTGCATTTAATCTGATAGATACTAACTATAATAAAATTACAAATGCCCAAATTTTAGCAATGGGAGCATCAGAATTTAAAGAATTATCACCTTTACCAGCGGTACCAGTAGAAATAAATAAAATTACAGGATTTTTATGGGAAGGTAAAGTATTTATTAATCAAGAATTTACAGTTGAAAATTTACAACAACAACGACAAAAACAACCTTATGAAATTGTTCACTTAGCCACCCATGCTGAATTTAAACCAGGAAAACCTGATAAGTCTTATATACAGTTTTGGGATGATGAACAAATTAGCTTAGATGAAGTAGAAAAGTTAAAATTGAATCAACCACCAGTAGAATTATTAGTTTTGAGTGCTTGTCGTACTGCATTGGGAGATAAACAAGCAGAATTGGGTTTTGCTGGGTTAACAGTAAAGTCGGGAGTCAGATCCGCATTAGCAAGTTTGTGGAATGTTAGTGATATTGGCACATTAGCATTAATGACAGAATTTTATGAGCATTTGCAAAAGATACCGCTAAAAGCAAAAGCGCTTCGACAAGCTCAAGTTGCAATGTTAAAAGGAAGGGTAGGTATGAATAAGGGTGAGTTAAATGGAACGAGGGGAGAATTAAAATTACCACCAGAATTAGCAGAATTTGGTGATGAAACTTTTTCCCACCCTTATTATTGGTCAGCTTTTACACTAATTGGTAATCCTTGGTAATTTATTAATTGATAATAGAGATATCCGAAAAAGATATAGACTTTTTGCTCTTAGAGGGAACAGGGAACAGGGAATTTATTCTTACGAAAAAGATACGAAAAATAATTCTGTCACTGAATTTTACAACTCTAGCTTATCTTAAATAAAGAGCAAGTTTATTGTCTGGAGAGGTCTAATGGATAATTGATAATTAGTGATAAAAAAAACTTTCTCCTCCTCGTGACTTAAAATTCCCTATTCTTCCCTCCTGACTATTGAGAAATAAAATAGGGGAAAAAAGTAGAAAAATGTCCCCATTTCCCCACACTCCCAATCATAAATCCCAAATTGGTTCTATAATACTCCTTATCAAGCGGGTTTTACCGAAATATTCTGGTTTAAAGCCTCCCCTTTTAAGGGGATAATAAATAAAAATTTTCCTGTTTGTCAATACTCTTCTTTTCAAGGAGAGGTAATTCGCCCATTCTAAATTCTAAATTCTTGAAATGATACCTATATTTCACAATTTTTAAGTCTTTTTCTCAGAGCAGAAAATAACTTTCCTAGCTCCATAAACCATACCCAATTTCCACTCATCGCAAACATCGCAGGTAAGTGACCATCCGGCGCTTTTTCCACATTAAATATTAAATTATCGTAGTTAGTCCAACCCAGAATTGAATGCCAACCTAAGCGATCGCCAAATTTTTCATAAGTTAAATAAAAGGTTTGATTACTAAAACTTTCCCAAATCTCTTTTTGCACAGAAAAACCAAACTTACCATTTGAATATTTTACCCATAGTTGATTAATAGTCTGTAAATCAGTGCAGGGAAAATTATCAATTGAACGAATATTTAATTTACCCCGACTTTCTTGGTGAGCTATTTTTAACATTAACCTTGCGGTTTCTATATCTGCTTCTCGCCATTTTTTAGCAGCCAAAAAATTACGCAAATCACCATAATTTACTCCCACTTCCGAACTTAATTCTACTTCTGGAATAGACGCAGATGGAGAAAAATCACTGACCTGTTTTTCAGAGCGCGAAGAATCAAAAATATCAGGTTTAATCAATGCCAAAATTTCCTCTACTGACTGAAATCTTTTCTTAGTTGCTCCGACAATCATCTTATCTAAAATATTACCCAAATCATCACTTATAGAAGAAGCTAAAAAATCTCGCCAAACCCAATCATTTTCACTCACATCAAACAACTCAAACGGTTCAACTTGAGTCAACAAATGGATACAAGTTACTCCCAAACTATAAATATCACTAGCAAAAATTGCCTTTCCCACAGCTTGTTCCGGTGCAGCATATCCAGCAGAACCAATAACCGTTCCTGTCACTGCCAAAGTATTAGGAGTTGCATATTTAGCTGCCCCAAAATCTACTAATACTAATTCTCCTTTTTTCCCAGAATAGTCGGGTCGTCTAATAATATTTTCCGGTTTAATATCCCGATGAATTACCTGTTGAGAATGAATAAATTCTAAGACTGGCAATAAATCATTTAATAAATCCCAAATTTGAGTTTCATTAAACTGACCTGTTGTTTCTAATTCCTGCTGTAAATTTTTCCCTTCAATCAATTCTTGAATTAAATATTGACGATTATCCTGAGTAAAAAATGCTAATAATTCAGGAATTTGAGGATGTTTTCCTAAACTTTCTAATCTAACTGCTTCTTGAGCAAATAATTCTGCTGCTTTTTCCAGATTTTGTGTTCCTTGAGCGTCAGGAAAAAACTGTTTAATTACACAAAATGGTTGGGAAGGTTTAAATTCATCTACTGCTTTAAAAGTTCTCCCAAAACCACCTTTACCGATAATTTTTACAGCACGATAACGTTCGGCTAAAAGCAATTTTGCTCCGCATTTTTGGCAAAAGTTTGTGTTTGGTGGATTTTGATTTAGACAGTTGGGGTTCAGACATTGACTCATAATTAATACTGTTTTTTTACTATAGATTTTTGGCTGAAGTTGGGAACAGGGAAATATAGATATAATACTATTTCTCCAAAACTTTTCCAAATTTTCTGGAGTAGGGGAGTAGGTAGGGACGTTCCATGCAAAGTCCTTCAAGAATTAAGAATTAAGAATTTAGAATGCGCGAATTACCTCTCCTTGAAAAGAAGAGGATTGACAAACAGGAAAATTTTTATTTATTATCCCCTTAAAAGGGGAGGCTTTAAACCAGAATATTTCGGTAAACACAAGAATAACTAATACTCTCCTTGCTAATAATTATTAAAAAGGTTATTCAGCAAGTTTTATATCATGTCCGTTGGTATCGGAGCGTGTAATACCACTTACCAAAAACCTTGCTATATTTGATTAGGTGGGGGAGGGACGTTGCATGCAACGTCTGTACACAGAAGAATAATGAACATTAAATGACTAATAATTAGGTAATAATTTATTTTACCTGTGTTAATTACTTGATAACTGAAGTGTCACTCAAGTATAGCATTAATGCATGGGAATTGGTATAAAAGCTGGGGAAATATCTATCATATTTAAGGTTTTTTCTGCTCTTAAAGCTTTTTTCCTAGATAACTAAAGCTTTCTTCCTTCTCTCCTAGATAACTAAAGCCTTCTTCCTTACCGAATTATTAATTATTAATTGTTAATTAAATAATTGTGGTTTAAAGCCTCCCCTTTGAAGGGGAAAAAAGCAGTCGTTTGCGGAGCATTCCGTTAGGATGGGATGGCGTTAGCGAAGCGGCTCTGCAAGAGCGGGTCTCCTCGCCATATCCAATCGACCAAGAGAAGAAATGATATTTCCCAATCTTCAATTCCGTAACGGTTTTAACCAGAGGTAATTATCAATTATCCATTATCAATTATCAATTATTGAACTTCCCTATACAATACGGATGCTACCGGACATGATATTAATTGCTGAATAATTGAAGTTAGGTTGTCATATTTTATCGTAGGGGTTTGGTCTCCAAACCCCCAGAGTTTTTTTCACAAATAATTACCTTTCTAAATTCTCTTACCTTCTGACTCGTGATTTGAGGAATAGTCTTTAAACATTTATCGCAATACTAAGTAGGTTGTCAAATTTTATCCTAGGGGTTTGGTTTTCCAATTCCATTTTGAGGAGGGTTTGGAGACCAAACCCCTACAGTTTTTTTCACAAATAATTACCTTTCTAAATTCTCTT
>NZ_JBNHEQ010000340.1:13109-19430 GCF_050016015.1 Dapis hubbardiae BLCC-M172 | reverse complement strand
TTTCTACTGTAGTGTCAAAGTTTTGAGTTTACAAAATCTTAATGCATGACTTTTGACTTTTGAATTCCGTGAAACAGTATTACAAGTTTATATAGGGAATGTAGGATCGAAAGATACTTATTATTTCCCTATTCCCTTATTTCATAAGTAATACTATTTTCAAAAAAGGCAGTTACATCGGAATTGTTGATTTATTCCTAGAAGAAAAAAATATAAATTCCATAAATTCTGGAAATCAAACCTTTTTTCTTCTTTAATATTTATGTTTTTCTTCCCACTGTTCCCTGTTTCCTGTGTCGTGACTCTAGCAATATTTGGTGAAATTGGTATATCTAATGTAAACCGGATGTAGTATCAAAAAGCGATCGCTAGACGGCAAACACAACACTTAACTTACGGTTTGCCACAATGACAGTAATTGCTTCTTAGCCCTAAATTAGAGAGGGAAAAGAGACAAAAGTATATAAAAAAGTGCCTCAAATTATCATGTTCCATGATGTTCGGTAAATACGCCTTCATGGAATCCTCTAACTAACGACAGTATAGATATAAGTAACTTAATCTTAAGACTGTATTTAAACTGGACTTACCTTAAACTCAAACTCAAACTATTGAGCTTAAATATTAGTCCTTAAGTCAATCAAAAAAATAGAGTTGACGTTGACAAATAAGCAAAAATTTTGTATTTAATGGAGTAAAAACACTGTTATGGCAAAAGTAGTCGGAATTGACTTAGGTACAACAAACTCCTGCGTTGCGGTTATGGAAGGTGGTAAACCCACAGTTATAGCTAACGCTGAAGGCTTCCGTACAACTCCCTCTGTAGTAGCTTATGGCAAAAAAGGAGAACAACTGGTGGGTCAAATCGCCAAGCGTCAAGCTGTGATGAATACCCAAAATACCTTTTACTCCGTAAAGCGGTTCATCGGACGTAGATTTGATGAAGTAACCCACGAAACCACTGAAGTTTCCTATAAAGTTCTCAACATTAATGGTAATGTTAAATTAGATTGCCAAGCTTTAGAAAAACAATTTGCCTCCGAAGAAATTTCAGCCCAAGTCCTGCGTAAACTGGTTGATGATGCTAGTAAGTATCTTGGGGAACAAGTAACGCAAGCCGTAATTACCGTACCTGCTTACTTCAATGACTCCCAAAGACAAGCAACCAAAGACGCTGGTAAAATTGCTGGTGTAGAAGTGTTGCGGATTATCAACGAACCAACTGCAGCTTCTCTAGCTTATGGTTTAGATAAAAAGAGTAACGAAACTATTTTAGTATTTGACCTTGGTGGTGGTACATTCGACGTTTCCATCCTAGAAGTAGGTGACGGTGTATTTGAAGTATTAGCTACTTCTGGTGATACTCATCTTGGTGGTGACGACTTTGATAAGCAAATCGTTGATTATCTAGCTAGTGAATTCCAAAAAGCAGAAGGTATCGACCTCCGTAAAGATAAACAAGCTCTACAACGTTTAACAGAAGCAGCAGAGAAAGCCAAGATTGAACTTTCTAGCGTTACTCAAGCAGAAATTAACCTACCATTTATTACTGCCACCCAAGACGGACCTAAGCACTTAGATATAACTCTTACCAGAGCTGAGTTTGAAGGTCTATGTTCCGAGCTCATTGATCGCTGTCGGATTCCTGTAGAAAATGCTATCCGGGATGCCAAATTAGATAAAAAAGCTATTGACGAAGTAGTATTAGTTGGTGGTTCGACTCGAATTCCAGCAGTTCAAGAGGTAGTCAAGAAAGTCCTAGGTAAAGACCCCAACCAAAGTGTTAACCCTGATGAAGTTGTAGCTGTTGGTGCTGCTATTCAAGCTGGTGTATTAGCTGGTGAAGTTAAAGATATTCTCTTGTTAGATGTTACTCCACTATCTCTGGGTGTGGAAACTTTGGGTGGAGTAATGACTAAAATTATTCCGCGCAACACTACTATTCCTACTAAGAAATCAGAAGTATTCTCAACTGCTGTAGATGGTCAGACAAATGTAGAAATTCATGTACTGCAAGGTGAGCGGGAAATGTCTAATGATAACAAGAGTCTGGGAACTTTCCGCTTAGATGGTATCCCCGCAGCACCTCGCGGTGTACCTCAAATTGAAGTTACTTTCGATATTGATGCTAATGGTATTCTGAATGTAACTGCTAAGGATAAAGGTACTGGTAAGGAACAGTCTATTAGTATCACAGGTGCTTCTACTCTACCAGATACAGAAGTCGATCGGATGGTTAAAGAAGCAGAAGCAAATGCTGCTGCAGACAAAGAGCGTCGTGAGAAAATTGACCGTAAAAACCAAGCTGACTCTTTAGCATATCAAGCTGAGAAGCAAATTGAAGAGTTGGGAGATAAAGTTCCTGAAGCTGATAAGACTAAAATTGAAGGTTTGATTAAAGACTTGCGGGATGCTGTTGCTCAGGAAGACGATGAGAAGATTACATCTCTGACTACTGAACTGCAACAAGCTCTCTACACTGTTAGCAGCAATATGTATCAACAAGCTGATGGCGCACCTGCTGATGGTGCTGCACCGAATGGTGATGGTGCTGCTTCTTCCTCTTCCTCAACTGCTGGAGGTGGAGATGATGTAATTGATGCTGATTTTACTGAAGCAAAGTAAATAATGGATAATGGATAATTGATAATTAATCCATTCGCTCCATTAATGAAAATTCTCTCCCCCTAATCTGTAGGGACGTTGCATTCAACGTTCCTACTATCTCTTTTCTGAAATAATATCAAATCCGGTAGTATTGGTATAATTCTTGCCCCGTAGGGGTTTGGTCTCCAAACCCTCCACAAACTAGGAATTTTCACTCTTTTCTGATGGTAGAATTATATCACTTCCCTTGCCCAGCGGATTTGATATAACAGTCGCAGCAAAGGTTAATATCATGTCCGTTGGTATCGGAGCGTGTAAAAGTTGGGAAAATATCTACCGCCATATAAAGTTTTTCCTTCTCTTAAAGCTTCTTCCTCCCTGTTCCCAGTTAAGTGTTCCCTACCTTTGCTATACAATACCGATGCTACCGGACATGATATAAAACATTTAGGATTTACGCATTATTGTTGTACCTGGTTTCTAGGATAAATCGCTGTTTTGAACAATAGACGTATACAAGAAACCGGGTTTGGGGGTTTCGCGTGGCTTTAGTCCTGACATTTCTAAATCCTGAAGCTCTTTGATAGTTTAGTGTTCCCTGTTCCCTGTTCCCTGTTCCCTAGCGCGTAACTGATAACTGATGAAAAAATCTTATCCTACTACTCCAGGTAATCAACCTCAAACAGCTAAGGTTAGAGAATTGCGTAAACTTAGCGACTTACTTGATAATGCTATTCGTGTTCCTGGTACATCGTTAGGTATTGGTCTTGATCCAGTGCTAGGGTTAATTCCTGGTGGTGGTGATGTTTTGGGAGGGCTAATTTCTGTTTATATAGTTTTCTCCGCAGCAACTATGGGATTACCGAAAGAAACCTTAACACGAATGGCTTCTAATATAGTATTTGACTCACTAGCTGGTATTGTACCTGTTTTTGGCGATTTGTTTGATGTTGCATGGAAGGCAAATTCTAAAAATATGGATTTGTTGGAGAGTCATTTAGAATATCCTCAAGTTAGTAAAAGTGCCGATCGCTGGTTTATTTTTTTAGTTTTAGGTGGCTTGATTTTATTTGTAATTGCTATTGCTGCGTTGGGTGTTTTTATTATTAGTTTGTTGGTAAATATAATACAGTTTATTATACCAGGTTAGGGAGATAAAAAATGGCTATAAAAATTGCACTTTTTAATCATAAGGGTGGTGTGAGTAAAACAACCACAACATTTAATTTGGGTTGGATGTTAGCATCTAAAGGAAAGAAAGTAATTCTGGTAGATACAGATCCTCAATCTAATTTAACAGGTATGGTATTGGGATTTTATCGTAAACAAGAATTAGAAGAAATTTACAGTAAAAAACAAGATATTAAATCTGCTTTAGCACCTGCTTTTGAATCTCAACCTAGATTAGTAGAGGGAGTTGAATGTATTAAAAATGAACAACAAGATGGTTTATTTCTATTACCAGGTCATGTAGGATTAGCAGAATATGAAGTAACTCTGGGAATAGCTCAAGAATTAAGTGGTTCTATTCAAACTCTTCAAAACCTTCCCGGTTCAATTTCCTATCTATTTGAAAAGACAGCAGAAAAATTTTCTGCTGATTATATTTTAATTGATATGAGTCTAGTGTAAGTTCAATAAATCAGAACTTACTTATGACTAGCAATTTTTTTATTGTCCCTACTTTTCCTGACTTTTTTTCTATAATGGCAATTGATTCATTAGCTAGAATAATACCAAGATGGGATATTTGGGCAAAAAAAGCTAGTGAATTAAAAGTTCTGACAGAAGCTATTTATCCTTTTCCGAAAGTAACACCTCTTTTTTTAGGAACAATTATCCAAAACTATCGAATCAGGTATCAAAAGCCTTCTGCTAGTTTCAATAAATGGATAAATCAAATTGAATAAGTTGTTTAAAATATTTTAGTTCCTTCATTAAAAGAACAAAATATGTGATTTTCAGGTGAAGTTTACTCTTCTCAAAATATGAATGACTATTGTTTAACTAAAATGTCTGATTTTAATAGTCTTATTGCCATATCTCAAAACTGTCAAACACCTGTTTTTGCATTGACAAAAGAGCAAATTAAACAAGAAGGTAAGCACTATAGAAAAGTTTTAAAAGATACCTTACAAGCATCTTCTAATTTTAGAGATGCCTTTTCAAATTTAGCTGATCGAATCATCAATTTAACTTCAAATAATGTCTGATTTTAACAGTCTTATTGCCATATCTCAAAACTGTTAAACACTTGTTTTTGCATTGACAAAAGAGCAAATTCAACAAGAAGGTAAACACTATGAAAAACTTTTATAAACTACCTTAAAAGCACAAAATACTTTTATAGATGCTTTTTCAACTCTAGCTGATAGAATAATTAATTTAACTTCAAATGCAGTCTGCGATTCACCAATCCCACATTAGTATTAATCATGTTAGAGATTTGATAGCTATTCATAATTCTGTTAAAGCTCAGTCTACCTCTGCTCTCGACCTTTCAGATATTTTGAGGGCTGCCCTAGTTCTAACCTTAAGTGCTTTAGACTATTATGTACATGAAGTTGTCAGACTAGGGATGCTAGAAATACATCAAGGTTTGCGTACTGAACCTCCTGCATTTTCTCGTTTTCAAATTTCTTTAGGTATTGCAAGAGAAGGCTTAAAAAATTCTCCCGACTTTGCATCTTATTTAGAAGATGAAATTAGACAGCGACATAGTTATAAAAGTTTTCAACAACCTGATAGTATAGCAGATGCAATTAGACTAATTTCCGATAAAAAATTGTGGTTAGAAGTTGCAAGTATTATGGGTATAAAAGATAAGGATATTAAGCAAAAATTTCAAATTATTATTGACCATAAAATCAGGTCTCAAAATTCCCTTTGAAATGGAATAAAAAAGTTAAATTCAGTATTTGAAGCCTCCCTATTTGATTGAGGTATTGATAACTGATAACTGATAACTGATAACTGATAACTGATAACTGAAATTACCGTCGAAATAAGATTGCTCACGAAGCAGATATAGATCCAACTTTAAGTTTAGGTAATAGATGGGCAATTGATGAAATTATGGTTGGTGATGCAGTTAATTTTATCGAGCAGGTTGTTGACAGTATTCATTCAATTCTTTAATAAGAGAAAGTTACAAATGTTTCAATCATTAATAATTAACAATTAATTATTAATAATTACCGTTTCTATAATAGAGGGATTGCCTAAAAGGTTTTTTTCATTTTTCTCTGGAAATAGAAGGCTTTATATCTTGATTTTTCGGTAATAAAATCCTTAGAGTTAAAATCAGGAAATAAATATTCTTTACTTCCATAGTTTACTGTTTACTTTTTCTCTCAAATGCTCATAACTTTATCTAAAATCTAAAAACTATTGCGCAATAGTTGAATTAATTATTTACTTCATCAAATTAGGCGATCGCCTACCACTATCGAGACCCTCGGACTTTATCTAAAATCTAAAAACTAGAGCGCAATAGTTGAATTAATTATCTACCTCATCAAATTAAGCGATCGCTACTTTATCTAAAATCTAAAAACTAGAGCGCAATAGTTGAATTAATTATCTACTTCATCTAAAATCTAAAAACTAGAGCGCAATAGTTGAATTAATTATCTACCTCATCAAATTAAGCGATCGCTACTTTATCTAAAATCTAAAAACTAGAGCGCAATAGTTGAATTAATTATCTACCTC
>NZ_JBNHEQ010000340.1:4656-13009 GCF_050016015.1 Dapis hubbardiae BLCC-M172 | reverse complement strand
AAAATCTAAAAACTAGAGCGCAATAGTTGAATTAATTATCTACCTCATCAAATTAGGCGATCGTGTAGCGTTCTATAACACTATTATCACTCTCGGACTTTATCTAAAGTCTAAAAACTATAGCGCAACAGTTGAATTAATTATCAGCTTAGACTATCGCTACCCCCGGACTTTATCTAAAATCTAAAAACTATAGCGCAACAGTTGAATTAATTATCAGCTCAGACTATCGCTACCCCCGGACTTTATCTAAAATCTAAAAACTATGGCGCAACAGTTGAATTAATTATCTATCTCATCAAATTAGGCGATCGCTACTTTATCTAAAATCTAAAAACTAGAGCGCAACAGTTAATAGCTGACGACTAAATGCTTACGAAAAAAAAATTAACGCCTTTTAATCCCTAGTTAAGCAGGATGTTTAGGTAGAGATCAAAGGCGAATATGTTGAAAAAATGAAAACTGTTATGGGTGATGCTAATATATAACTTAGGAATAGAAAAATTAACTACTGACTTGAGATATAGCATAGAGGGCGATCGCTAAACTTAACCGTGCTTGTTCAACTTCGGATAAATCATACCAATCAACAGGTTGCATTGTTGCCAAAGTATT
Source organism: Dapis hubbardiae BLCC-M172 (assembly GCF_050016015.1). Lineage (NCBI taxonomy): Bacteria > Bacillati > Cyanobacteriota > Cyanophyceae > Oscillatoriales > Microcoleaceae > Dapis > Dapis hubbardiae. The sequence goes on along the minus strand of NZ_JBNHEQ010000340.1, from coordinate 12,394 downwards.
TTCTACAGCATCATTTTGCTCTCCACGCATGGAATAAGCAAGAGGACGCGCCATTACTTCCAAATCTTCTAAATCCCAACCGGGTAAAACTTCGCTGACACAATGTACCAATTGATCTGAGAGAGACAAAGTAGAACCTAAGCGATTTACCTGATCGACAACATTAATCGCAATCTTGCCTAACTTGTTAAGTAAATTCTTAGGAGCAAAATCTGCAAACTTTTTATATAAAGCATTTTGAGTCTCAATAATCGGCCAAAGTTTGTCAGTTTGACTATAAAAATTTTGGCAAGCGGTAGTCATTTCCACATCATTGAATAAATCAGACAAAGGTAGTTCTTGTTCGAGAGAATTAAAATAAGTATCTGATTCTGGTGTTTCAGGATTCCAAGGATAAGCAATATCGTCTAGAACTATCGCATTTAATAAATCTAATTCTACCTCAGTAGAGGCATTGTTAAGAGAAAATTGAGAACGGGAAGGCTGATTATTCATAATTTTATTCCATGGGTAATATTTAGAAGTAGTTCATTAATTGATAATGGATAATTACCTCTTTAACAATTGATAATTAATAATGGGGATAATTAGGGGTGGCTGAATAAATTTAAAACCCTTGAAAGATAAAAGCTTTAGGATTTTTGGGTAGAACAAAGTGCCTGTTTTTAAGTTTAAAACTATCAAAAAGTTAGTATAAAAGGCAGAATAATAGCAGAAAAATCAAGGGACAAATATATCTGACCATCTCCTCTATACTACTCTCTACTCCACTACTCCCCCACTCTTGAAGCCGATATGAAACTCGGAGCGACTTGAATTGGGAAGCTTTGCGGAAACTGTTCCGCAATTATCAATTATCAATTGGTAATTAGCAATATCTTTATTGCCTACTTTTTTAGCTACAGAAGCAACCTAGTTAGTTCCGTAATCTAGTTTGGATTAGATAATTCATTATCAATTATCAATTATTCATTAGTGCAGTAACCTAGCTAGTTCCGTAATCCAGTTTGGATTAGATAATTCATTATCAATTATCAATTATCAATTATCCATTAGTAAGGTCTTCTGTTGTTTCAATTACAAACTCAAAAGCTTGACCTTGAGAACTGCCAAATTTTAGCAATGTTCCTGATTCTATAGCAACCTCATCACGATGTATTCTTTGCCAACTACCAGACTGATAAATTAAAGTCCCGAAACGAGAAATATCTCGTAAAAAGTAAGTTGGTTCAACCTCTTCATTGGGTAAACAACGACAAAAAATTTCTGCGTGTTTTTGGGAAACCCACCGCTCCAAAATTACCAAATCATTTTCCTGAGAACGCCCAACCGAAATTGTACCAACCCAAATTGGCCAGACTTGATTATTATCATCTTGAGAACGTAAAAAAGCTCTAGAAGTATAACCGCTAATCCAAGTTGGAGAGTTAGTAGGTAGTTGAGTGACTAATTCATCAAATACTTGAACTAATTGACCATTGAACTCTGGGTGCATATACAATACTGGTAAAGTCCAAGCTGGTTGATTAAATCTGTAGAGAGTTAATAATTGTTGTCTTGCTACTGCTACTGCCTGATCTATCAACATTCCTTCTGTCAAACCTTGAGCAAAAGCTTGAATAAAACTTAAAGCTTCTCTATCGGCAATTTCGTCTCGCATCCCCAAAACGGCAGGTACTCCATGATGGATTAATACTTCTGCTAGACTACTGCGTGGTATTGCTTGTACTTCACCAGAAGATAGGCGCTCTGTAGCAGGTTGCGCTCCCCAGCAAGCATTGAATACTGCCAGGGTTACTCCATTCCGAACTAGGACTTGTGCTAACTCAGTACCATTGAGGGTTGTGTTAGGTGCCAAAAATAACCAACCACCATCTGGACCTGGTGTACCGTGACCAGCATAAAAAAGTACATTATAAGTTTTTTTATCTAGATAGGAAATTAATTCTTCTGGAGTGGGCTGAATTAGTGTATCGACTCTACAAGGAATAGTAGGATTAGCTCTGGGTGTATTGGGGTTTGTGATGTTGTGAGCTTTCAAAACCTCAATTAGTTGGGCTGCTTCTTCTTCTAGTTGTAATTTGGATGGAACTAGAGATTGATGGCCATTACCTGTGGGGGATTGCCCTTGAGGGCTACTTTCCCCAATTACTAACAAAATATTTAGAAATTGGGAAGGTGGTTGGCTGCGTAAGGAGTTAACATCACTGGTGGTACGACTGAATAAAATTTCCCGACTTAGAGAAAAGGCGGGTAAAGCGACTCCTGGTTGCATAATTTCCCAGGGTAGGGCGATTAATTCTGGTTCGCGAATATCCAATCTTACTCGTAAGGGTAATTCTTGGCCAATAGCAATGCCTTGACTTTGGTGGAGACTATTACCAATTTCTCCTTGAAATAACCACTGCCAGAGACTAATGCCTAGATTTTGCATTAGGCGACTGGTACGATTTATTTTGACACCAGATTTAGGGGCAGGATGAATATTTGGGGTTGATGCTAAGGCGGGTTCAGGTATACCTATTGGAATAGCAGGTAGACTTTGGGGGGAGAAGACTTCTAACCAAGCTTGCCAAGCTTTTGATAAGGTTTCTGGCCATACTTGGTCGTGGTGGACATATCCCCGTTGAAAAGGAGCCTGCATAACCCAGACTGCAAAGTGATTTGTTTCTGGGATGTTCAGGCGGGCGATCGCTATACTTAGGCAAGGACTTTCTGGAGGGAAAGGCATTCAATTTTTTTTATACTATTCTATTCTTATTCTTAATGTACTTGAAGATATTTCAGCTAGTTTGGTTTAACTATATTATTGTAAATCTTTCGCTTTTATTCGCATCATAAATAATTTTGGCTTTTGAAACTTACGAAAATGTTGGAGAGATAACGGTTCATTAATGGATAATGGATAATTACCTCTCCCTTTTAGGGAGAGGATTGACACTTAAGGAAAAAAATTTATTTTTTCCCCTTGACAAGGGAAGGCTTTTAACCTAAATGATTTAATTAATAATTACTAATTGTTAATTATTCGGTAAGTTTTTACGGTTCATGGCCAAGTTGTTAGATATGGTGACGATAGGACTGACATGAATTGCAGCTATAAAATAGCTGAGAAAATGTATAGAAGCCCTAACCGTATCTCCAGAAAATAGGTCCTGGTGGAGAAGTAATTGATAATTTATGGGTGATAATTGATTTGATGATTGGATGAGTGGGAGATATCTAATCTAAAATAGCTGAGAAAATGTATAGAAGCCCTAACCGTATCTCCAGAAAATAGGTCCTGGTGGAGAAGTAATTGATAATTTATGGGTGATAATTGATTTGATGATTGGATGAGTGGGAGATATCTAATACCATTTCTCAAAAACTTTTCTACATTTGATTGAGTAGGGGAGTGTAGGGACGTTGCACAGGCAAAAATGGGTTTTCCGTTCCGGAATGCTCCGTAAACATGTCGCGCAGCGATACCTCCGTACGGGAGAAGTAAAAATAAGGATAATCTAAAGATTAAATTATCTCAAATCAGCAAAAAGGTAATTCTCCGAAGGTAATTACTTAATAACTGAAGTATTAATCAAGTATAGCATTAATGCATGGGAATTGGTATATAGCAATCCTAAATAGGTTATGACAAATCAAAAAGTAGATAAAAAACCTGAAACTCCATCCAGATGAGCTGTAGCAATAGTGCCTGTTGCCTAAAAAGCAGTAAGATTTTTGCCACGAATATGCGGAGGATTGCTATAATACGCCCCATCTCCCTATCTCCCCATCTCCCCATCTCTCTCCTCTGTTTTTAAATAGATCCCTTTAGTGGTTCTATAAGTATCATTTTAGATAACAATCAGCTTTTTTTTAGTTGTATTAAATAGTATTTAGCTATCGGCAATTTATAGTTTGAAAGGGAATTTAAACCAAATTTTGGTGTTGCATAATCTGGAGATTAATCATACAGAGGAATTACGCATCTCTACTATATATAGATTCAAATAACTATAACGTTATAGTTTTGAACACTATATACATTTTTTTTTGCGTAAGTCCTAATACAGTAGTTTCCTACTTAATGAATTACAGAATAGACCTATCGAGAAAATAAACTTGCTCTTTATTTAAGATAAGCTAGAGTTTTCAATAATTAAGAATTAAGAATTAAGAATTAAGAATTAAGAATTGCCTCTCCTTGAAAAGAAGAGGATTGACAAACAGGAAAATTTTTATTTATTATCCTCTTAAAAGGGGAGGCTTTAAACCAGAATATTTCGGTAAAATTCACTTTCCTCAATCATTTTTCGTATCTTTTTCGTAGGAATAAATTTCCTGTTCCCTGTTCCCTGTTCCCTTTTCCCTTTTCCCTACTAAGCGCAAAAAGTCTATATCTTTTTCACGAGATGTCTAATATGTAAGAATTCAGCAGTCAACTAGCCTCCTGCGTAAGAACTACGTTAATAGCTCTCAGCTTTTAGTTATTAATTCCTAGGAAAGGAGGAAGTAGTCTTTTCACCAGAATTAAAAGTTATGGATTAAATTGGTCAATTAGCTAACTTTAATAACTTATTATATTCATGCATCTGAATTCTGAATGGGAACTAGCTGAATGCTTACCATAATATTGATGTTTTGAGGGAGTAGAAAAAATGAGGAACAAGCCAAAAATATTTACCTTATCAGTTGTACTTCATAACTTGGGAAACTGCTGTAAATTTTGATAAATTTTTCTTCTTACTTCATTCATAAGCATTCAGCTATCAGATATGAAAGGAGAATCAAAAGTTATGCTAATGAAATTAGTCATCAGCTAACTTTATAACTTTAGTAGTTATTACTTTCAAAAGCTGAATGTGAAAGTATTTACCAGGAAAAGCTGAAAGCTGTTTGCACAGCATTCCGGAACGGAAATGCTAATAGCTGAATGCTTACTTTCATTCTTTCTGTAATAACAAATGTGGCAGATAAAAAAATATAGTTGGCATTTTTCCTTATCTCTATTTATCTTTATAATTCTCGGCTCATTTCTTGCCAGAGGATACACTTTTCCAGTGGGAAATCATTACACTCACGTTCCTCAAATTAAATCAATGTTGAATCCTGAACTCTATAAAAATGATTACTATGTTCAGGAAATGTTGAATTTTACTCCCAGATATTACTATCAATATTTGATTTATTTTTTCAGCAAATTTACTGGTAGTATTTCCCTGAGTTATCTAATTTTTTATCTAACTTCGTTTATTAGTTTGATTTGGGGTTTATCTGCCATAAGTAAAATTTTTACTCCTTCCAAATTATCAGCAGCAGTTTTAATTTTTCTGAGTTTAATATCCTACACTTTAATTGGATATTTAAAACTTTTTCCTAATACTCCTATACCCGCCACATTTGCTATGAGTTTGACGGTTTGGGGAATTTATTTCTGTTTTCGGCAAAGATGGATAATTGGTTATTTATTTTTTGGTATTGCTTCAATTTTACAATTTTTGGTTGGTGTTTTGCCGGGAATTATCATAATTCCTATTATGTTAATTGAGGCAATAAAAAATCAGAATCTAAAACAAGTAAACTCTTTTGGGGAAGTCAATGTATTCGGGGAAGTAAAAAGTCAAAAGCGAGTGTGTAATTCTGAGGTTTCCGTTTCCTCCGGAAATACTTCGGGAAAAGAATGTAAGACGCACTCAAGACAGTCAAAATTTAAAACTATTACTAATTTGATGAATTTCTTGCTTCGGTATGAATTTATTTTTTTAGTGATTGTACCGTTAATTATTTTCTTTGGTTTAGCTTGTTTAGTTTATCTGCCAATGGTATTAACTGGAACGACTAGCACTAATAAATTAACTAATGAAGAATTTGTTTTTATCTACGGTTGGGTCAGGAATCCTCACCATATTATTCCTGCTTATTGGAATTGGAAAATTAGGTTAGATTTTATCTGTTTTATTTTGGGAGGTTGTTTATGTATTCACAAAATTGATATTACTAAATCGGAATATTTATGGCAGGAGTCGATAACAGAGACAAAAATTTCCCACAGCTCGACTTTTCCAGAGGTAGAAATAGGAAAGATAAAAGAAAAAAAAATCAGGGAAAAAGATTTAAGTTTTACTGATGTTAGATGTCTAGAGAAATGGAAGTTTTATCTGATTATTGCTGAGTCAATTTTGGCTTTGTTTTTGGGTTATATTTTTGTGGAAGTTTACCCCTTAGCTTTATTTGCTAAGTTACAGTTGGCAAGAACTGTTCCTTTTGCTCAGTTGATGATATTTATTGCTGTGAGTATTTTAGTTAATCAATTATATCAACAGGGAAATTTAGGGCTTGGTTTACTGTTGATAATTTCTCTAATTTTGCCTGTACCTTATCAGGGTATTTGCTTTTTTATCTTATCAGCAGGATTGTTTTTTCTGGAAAGATGGCGCTACAAGTTAATAGTTTTATTGATTTTGTTCGGAGGATTCATATTTTACTTGTTACATCCACCCATAGATTTAATTATTAATCGTTTTTTGCCTGTACCTTATCAGGGTATTTGCTTTTTTATCTTATCAGTGGGATTGTTTTGTTTGGAGAGATGGAATTACAAATTCATAGTTTTGTTGATGTTGTTAGGAGAATTAATATTTTACTTTTTACATCCACCGATAGATTTAATTATTAATCGTTTTTTTGTTATTCCTGGTTTGTTTTTGGTTTTAATTTTTCCGTTTATTTTAGATGAAGTTGATGTGACAATAGTTCAGAAAAAGTTAATGACTTATGGTTTAGCGATCGCCACGAGTTTAGTATTTGTTTTAGGATTATTTGAGGCATTGCCAGGAAAAATTTTGGAGGTATTTGAACAACAGGTAAAATTTAATAGAGTTCCCCAAGATGAAGTTACGAAACTAGCTTTAAGATTTAGGGAGATTAGTGATAAGGATGATGTAATTTTAATCCCTCCGTTTGTGTCAAATTTTCAATTTTTTTCAGAGAGAGCGGTTATTGTTGATTTTAAACATTTTCCTCAAACAGATAGGGGAATTAGAGAGTGGAAAAATCGGATGGAAGATGTTTTTGGCGTTCCTTTGAATGATAAGTTAGCGGTGGGAGCGATGGAAATTTTGTTTCCCCAACAGACGGGAAAAGAATTAGTTAATGTGGCGAAAAAATATAGAGCTGAATATATTTTGACGAGAGTTGACTGGCATGGAGATATTGAGGGAAAAGTTATGGATAAAGAAGGGGAATGGGTGATTTTTCAAATAAATTCTGATTAGTAGGGATTTGATCGATCGATCATAATTATAATTATTGGTATAGTATAAGAATCCTAAATTATTTGTTGTGAAAAAGAACTGTAGGGGTTTGGTCTCCAAACCCAAGCTAAAACAGGATTTGCAAACTAAACCTCTAATATAAAATTACAACATAAGCGCGGATTACTATATATTTAGCTTTAATATTTAGAGATATTAGTGAAAAATTAGAGAGTAGAAAAATCGGATGGAAGATGTTTTTAATGTTTCTTTGAATGATAAGTTAGCGGTGGGAGCGATGGAAATTTTGTTTCCCCAACAGACGGGAAAAGAATTAGTTAATGTGGCGAAAAAATATGGAGCTGAATATATTTTAACTAGGGTTGACTGGCATGGAGATATTAAGGGAAAAGTTTTGGATAAAGAAGGAGAATGGGTGATTTTTCAGATTAATTCTGATTAGTACAGACTTGGTTTATCAGTCATAATTATAATTATTGGTA
>NZ_JBNHEQ010000340.1:0-4556 GCF_050016015.1 Dapis hubbardiae BLCC-M172 | reverse complement strand
ATTAATTCTGATTAGTACAGACTTGGTTTATCAGTCATAATTATAATTATTGGTAGAGTATAGTAATCCTCAATGATTTGGTGTGAAAAAGAACTGTAGGGGTTTGGTCTCCAAACCCAAGCTAAAACATGATTTGGAGACTAAAACCCTATGATAAAATGTTAGGATATATTTAGAATTACTATATATGTAGGGTAGGACAAGAAGGCAAGATTTATCATTACTCTAGATAGTTCAAAGTTTACCGAAAAATTATTGAATTCAGATCAAATTATATGTCAAATCTCACAGTTAAAGACTTGGAAATATTGCAAGGTAATCTTAATCAAGCAGGTTTAGATTATCAACTAGAATTAGACGAAGGAAAGATATTAGTTATGGGTCCATCAGATATTATTTCTAGTGAAGTTGGCGTTCAGTTAATTAGGTTATTAGGTAATTGGGTTTATCCACGTCGTCTGGGACGTTTGTTTGATTCTAGTGGTGCTTTTATTCTTCCTGATACTAATCTCAAAGTTCCTGATGTTTCTTTTGTTCGTGCCCAACGTCTCAAAAAAAGTGTTCGTTATTTTGGGGAATTAGTACCAGACTTAGTAATAGAAATTAAATCTCAAAGTGACAGAATTAAACCTTTAAAAGAGAAAATCAAGAAGTATTTAGAATTTAGGAGCGCAAGTAGGAATTTTGATAGATCCAGACGAGGAAATAGTTGTAGTTTATCGCTCCAATGCTGAAGAAATTGAGTTGAGAAATGGAGATAAGTTGACTATTCCTGAACTATTTGGTGAGTGGGAATTATCTATTGTTGAACTTTGGCCGCCTGTATTTGATGAAGAAGAATAAACTATCTTTAATTTGAAGTGGTAAATTAATAAACTATCTTGATTTTAGGTGGTAAATTAATAACTAAAAACAATACGCAGAAAACCTTGAAACTTTAAAGTTGGATGTTCTTAATTAGATTACTACTCAATGTAATAATCACGAGTTGAAATTTTATGGCATCCGGTTTGTTTGCAGTTTAGTAATACTCTGGAAAAATCTGCCCAGAAATATAGCGCTACCTACAAGGCAAAAGTCAAAAATAATCTATGACTAAGTTTGAGAATTTATAAATGTCCGTGCCCTTTGCTTAGATTGCTATACAAAGGACTGTCTCCCTGGTACAAGTCTAAACAAAAACCCCCAGAAAGCGCCATTGAGATGGTACACTTTTAGGGGATTATTCTTCATATTTAGGGGGGAAAAGCGCTCCAAGAAAAAATACCCCTCGTGCCAATTATCGGAAAACTAAGAACTAGCACAGGTTGTCGATTAATTTGTGTAAGCTAATAGAGCGCTTTGGGTAGAGGAGAAAGATTTTAGATATTTTAAGTTCTAATCTATGATCAACTTCGGGGTAGTCTTGAATTAATAAGGGATGGGGTAGTCTTGAATTAATAAGGGATAAGGATATTGTGGTTAACTAGAAGCCTCAATAAGATAAACTGCACCTCCATAACCCGATAAGCTATAACCTCCACCTGTAATTTTCTCCAGTTCGTTGTCATCCAAACAAACAAACATCTCCTTGTTTTGGTTACCCGCTTCTTTTGTAGTTAGTTGAGTAGAGTTTTGATTGATTGAGTTAGGAAAATTGCTTTGCTTTTTGTTTAAGATTGGTTCCATTTTTTTTCTTTCCGTAATACCCACAAGAATTACTTATGCAATTTCCACCTATCATTCTCATTTTTCCGGAAACTACCGACAAGAATTACTTCTTAATCTTTATGGTAGGCTTAGGGATAGGGAGTGTAACTTGCACATCTACATCTACAGGACTCGTCTGCGCAGGACTCGTCTGCATCTGAGCCCCATCATTCACCGTCTATATAAGCAACTCCAACATATCCAGCCAAAGGCCCCGCAGCCAAAGGACACCCACCCGTCACTTTATCTAGTTCGTTGTCATCCAAACAAACAAACATCTCGTTGTTTTGCTTACCCGCTTGTTTTGTAGTTGGTTGAGTAGAGTTTTGATTGGTTGAGTTAGAAAAATTGCTTTGCTTTTTGTTTAAGATTGGTTCCATTTTTTTCTTTCCGTAATACCAACAAGAATTACTTATGTAATTTCCACCGACCATTCTCATCTTTCCGGAAACTACTGACAAGAATTACTTCCTTTACTTTCGACATTACTAAATTTTGACTTGATGAGGGGAGGAGGTAATTGCTAAAGTCACACAGCATTCAAACAAATCTTACCTTTAACTTTTGACGCTTATTTTCTTCTGCCTTCTAATACACCTTCCCTTCATTAACCATAATAAAAACCTTCTCCTCCTATATATATTCCCCCATCTCCTCCTTTTCTCTTTTCCCTTCCTCAAAACTTAGAAACATTCAACTGCCGTAACATTACCATTTTCTTCTGATGATGTGCCTGCATCCGCTGCAATACATCACACAAAAATTGCATGGCCTTATCAATATATGGCCCTTTATTCAACATCACACATTCTGCTCGACTACCCATTGCTGCATCGGTAACCTCTGCACGAGAAGCCATACCACCTTTTGCCAAAGACTCCAAAACCTGAGTTGCCCAAATCACAGGTACATGAGCAGCTTCACATAACCACAATATTTCCTCTTGCACTTCCGACAAACGTTCAAACCCAACTTCCACACCCAAGTCACCTCGCGCTACCATAACTGCTATCCGTCGATGACGTAAAGCAGTTAACAATAATCTTGGCAGTTGATTAAAAGCTTTTTGATTCTCAATTTTCAGAATAATTCCTAATTCCCCAGTGTTGAGTTTTTCCAACTCCCCAATTAACTGCTCAATATCTGTAGGATGCTGCACAAAAGAAATAGCTACCATATCCCCATGTTGGGCAACAAATTCTAAATCTTGCAAATCCTTTTTTGTCAATGCTGGCAATTTCAAATCTGTATCTGGTAAGTTAATACCCTTTTCACTCTTAAGTTTAGCTTTACCATCCTTCGCAGAAGTAATTTCTACATGAAATTCCTCTGCTTCGACATGGCGAATTACTCCAGCAATAACACCATCATCAAAGAAAACTCTTTCCCCAATTCGCACATCTCGGAAAACTTCTGGCATATCACATCCTATTCTTGGAGGTTTATTTTTACTAAATGGTTTACCGAGAATATCACCCTGTCTCACTACCAAAGTATCTCCTTGGGAAAGGGAAAAATGTTTACCTTCAATTTTGCCAGTTCTTAATTTTGGACCTGCCAAGTCAAAGGAAATGCGACATGACTTCCCTAAATCTTTTTCCGCTTGGCGCAAATGTTGAATCATTTTTGTCCATACTTCCCGGTTATCATGGGCGCAGTTAATCCGCATGATATTCATATCTTTGGCTAATAATTTATGAATTATCTGAGGGTCATCAGCAGCTTCACTTGGCATTGTCACCATGATACGAGCATTTCTAAGTTCTGGTTTAGGCCCTAATATCTCCAGAGTATGTTCTGTCAGCATGGCGTTTCCCAATTCGTGGGTTATAGATAATTCTGCTTGTAGCTCTGGTGGAATGGAACGATTATCTATTCTATGGAGTGCCTCTAAAACTGCATGAAGTGAGGCCATAACATGAGCTTCCATCCGACCGAGGGAACTTAATCCCAAGATACTAAGGTCATATTGTAAGTCTCGGATATCATGGCGACGTACTGCTAAGTAATGAATCAGGTTTTGGGCGCTTTTGCAATTATTGGGATAAATTTTTTCTAGGTTTTCGGCTTCTTGTATTTCCAGGGCGATCGCTTCTGACCATAGTTGTTGTATTGCTTGGAGCGATCGATCAATTCTTTCTATACGAATAGTAGAAGCATCCTGTTGAGGTATTTCTAGTTTCATCTTTTTATATACAATTCTCTATACCTTCCTTATATCAAAATCTACTTCTGAGATTCTCTCGCCAAAGTTAAGTTTGTTTTAGATTAAATAGATATATAGTCCCCGCCTCTTTTGTCTGAGATGGAAAAGCAGTGGGTAGAAAATGTATTGGGTGATCATTGATATTTGTTGGGGTTTGGTTTCCTACAAATAATCATTGGCTATTTTTGTATTTTCCTGATAACCATAAAATTGCTAATTTGTCAATTAGCCAAAAAATCAGGAGAGAAAAATTAGTCATTCATCCCAGAAAAATTTAGAGTATTTGCCTCTGAAAATAACGAAATAATAGGTATTTGCACCTTCAAAATTACTTTAAGCAATAACTCTCCTTTCGATTATTGTAGAGTATATACCATCATACAATCAAGAGGAAGGGCTAAAAATATTGAAATATCGTTAACCACTTCAGACAAATTTTCTGCTTTTTTGTCATCAAGCCCTGACAAACTTAAAAATTTTTAAACTAAAAGACTAAAACTTAAACAATAACTTATTTGTATGAGGCAGAAAGGCAGTGGGTAGAAAATTTGTTGGGTGGTAATTGATATTTTTTTGTTTTGCTCCGAATTTATTACTTAAAAAAGATAACGGGACTTTAGCAAATTTCAAGCCCAAACAAATCCCAAACTCTCTTTATGAG
>NZ_JBNHEQ010000339.1:0-44035 GCF_050016015.1 Dapis hubbardiae BLCC-M172 | reverse complement strand
CAATAATTGATAATTGATAATGGATAATTGATAATTACCTCTGGTTAAAACCTTTCTTGATTGAAGATTGGGAAATATCCTAGCACTTTTTTTCCCCTTCAAAGGGGAGGCTTTAAACCACAATTATTTAATTAACAATTAATTATTAATGATTCGGTAAATCTTAGAGTAAGCATTAAAATTCTAGCTAAAACCCGCCCCTACATATTGCTACATTTTAACTGTGTCAGTCCACTACATTAACTTTTGAATTGTGATTTCAGTAAATCGGAAAAGTCTACACATATCTAAATTTTTAAAGTTAGTTATTCAACTTACCAAAAATCAGCTTTTTAACACGTTACAGCAAATACAGCAAGACAAAAATATTTCCTGGATAATCAGATTTATGTTTCTAGATATGAGTTCGATTTTTGACAAAAAGCTTCACTCGAAATTAGTAATTCTGGTTAATTGTCTGTTTAACAATATCTAAGCTTAGGAGAAATCCAATGGTTCAAGCTACTATCTATTCTCTTGATGTTATCAAGGATGAAGTACAGGAATTATTAAGGCAAAAACTTATTAGTCGTCATCAATCTATTTATACTCTCAGTTGGTATATTCCTAATCAAGATTGGGATGAAATTGAGTCATAATTAGAGAGAAATAACTTTCTGTCTAGAGACCGTATTATTGATTTGATTGGTAAAGAAGAATGGCGAGAAGATTAACGGAGAAAATCTAACTCTAGATCAATTCACTTGAAAGATGTCACAAATAGTTTCAAATTAAAAATGTGAAATAATTTGCTTCAATTACTGTAGCATCAAAGTTTTGATCCTATAACATCTTAACTTTTAAATTTTGACTTCCGTGAAACGGTATAGTTTCTCATATCCTGATATTTAATCCAATCAATTAATATAATTCTATAGTTCTAGAACTTTTTTGATTTGCTCTAGAACTATAGCTTCTTTTTGACTAACTTTAGGTCCTGTGCCAAATATTCCTTCTCCAGAAGCATTAGCTATTTCATTAGCTATTTCATAGAGAAATTTTTTGTATTCTTGAGCTTCTATAGGATTAGCTTTAAGATGAGCGATCGCTACCGCAGCTTTAAGTTTTTCTAGTGCGTTTTCCAGAAAATCGGCAAAATTTTCTGAATTTTCTATCTCATTTATTTGAGTTGTTTTGTCGGCATCAGAAGTATCTGCTAATAAACCCTGAATAAGTTGATTATTTTGATAATTAGACTTAGTTTTGTTTCTGATTTTTGGCAAAGTCAAAACTTCTTTTACTGCCGAGAAAAGTGTAAAATCCGAACCAATAACTATCATCGTAATCAAAGTAATTGCCTGTAATAATAACTCCCATTCTGAGTCTGTAAAATCGGCTTTAGTCGTCATTTTTATCATTAAGATTTTTCAGATTTTCTTGTAATTCTGAGATTGTAAATATTGACTCAAACTCAATACCTTCTTTCTCATAAAATTCTCCACCACCTTGTTGTCTATCAACAAGAGAAAAAATCTGATTAACCTGATAACCTGCCTCTCGTAGTCGATTAACTGCCATCATTGCTGATGCTCCAGTTGTTACGACATCTTCCAAAACAACTACTTTGGCATTAGCTTCTAATATTGGGCCTTCAATGTAAGACATTGTGCCATGTCCTTTAGCTTGTTTGCGGATAATTAAAGCTGGTATAGGTCGATTTTCATAAGCAGATACAACACTCACAGCAGTCACAATTGGATCGGCACCCAATGTTAAACCTGCTACCCCTTGAGTATCTTCAGGTAACATGGACAATAATAATCTGCCAATTATCAGAGCGCCCAGGGGATGAAGAGTCACATATTTACCATTTATATAATAGGAACTACTTTGCCCAGAGGATAGTACAAAATTTCCCTCACGATAAGCTAAGCGACATAACAGATCGAGTAGTTGTTGTCTAATAGTTGTTATATCGCCAGTAGCTAAAGATGAAGAATTTAGAGATGTAATTTGGTTTGTCATATCAAAGCCGAAAAAAAGTTAAAATTCAAAAGTTAAGAATCGTATAACCGGATTCTAGATTATTTGGTAACTATGAGATAAGTATCAGTTTTGAGGAAAACAATCCAGACTCAAATTTAATTTTCCCATTATTCTGACTGATACTAAAAAAACTTACAGCACTTTTGAGGATATTGAGGCACAGTTTAAGACTATTTCCTATTCCCTATCTTGAGAATCTCGCTGCTATAATACGAGCAATTTAGCAGTAATAATCTAAATAAATTATAATTTATGGCCATAAATTGGAAAAGTCTTAGTGGCACAATTCTTTTTTCTGCGATCGCGACCCTAACATCTGTCCAGATGGCTCAAGCGGGACATCCAGAAGATCCTGCTGGAACGTATCAACCTTTTGCAGAAGGGTTTAACCGAGCAACTCAAAGACGTTCTGGTAACTTTTTTGAGAAAAGAGACCTCTTACACCAAATGGGTCGTTTTTTTGGTATTCCCAAGTACCCAGAGCAAGCTATTGAAAATGATAATCGCCGAGTTAATCAGTTATATATAGATGAACAAAGACGACAATTTTCTAGTACCCCAGTTATTCGGACTCCCGATCTGATTAATCCCTACAATCAATCTGTATTAACTGCTCCTCCACCTCAGTCAAACCCTACTTTTGGTGGTAATTAGTTATTTGGGGAGTAGTGAGTAGGGACGTTGCATACAATGTCTTTACATGATAAGGAGTAGTTCCTTAAGAAACCCTGTTTCTAAGATATTTTTTTCCTTCTGCTTTCTGCCTTACTTCCTCCAACGAGCACGGAGGGATTTGAACCCCCGACACCCAGAACCGGAATCTGGTGCTCTATCCACTGAGCTACGCGCCCTAACATATAATTTTCAGGATAGCATCTCTAGTCTTAAACTGGCAATAGGA
Organism: Dapis hubbardiae BLCC-M172; assembly: GCF_050016015.1. NCBI lineage: Bacteria > Bacillati > Cyanobacteriota > Cyanophyceae > Oscillatoriales > Microcoleaceae > Dapis > Dapis hubbardiae. The sequence continues at coordinate 41,109 of NZ_JBNHEQ010000339.1, read as the reverse complement.
GAATTATTATTTTTCCTGAAGCGGTAAAATTGTGACTGTACGATTTTACCGTAACAACAGCATGGAAAGAACTCATCATAACTTGTTAGAGAAACTAGCATCCCTATCAGGCAATTTTCCTAACTTGGGTATTCGCCTCTCCCTAGCAGCTAAAGAATTACAAAATGTAGGTACTCCTCCCTCAGAAAGTTTACTAGAAGAACTTATGGCCTACTGTAAAGATTTTGCTGACCTGAAAGACCAGGGACTAAAATTGGCACAAACATCTCAAGTGTCTATTGGGGCAATATCTTCCTTAAAAGACTTAGAAAACTTAATCAAAGCACTTACAAAAACCACAGAATTATCAAACAGTCAACCAGCTTTAGATATTCTTAATCAAATTTTGGCGATCGCTCATCAAGAACAACCAGAATTTGCTCCTTTACAATCAGTTAAAGCACAAGCTCAACAATTATATCAAATAATTTATCAGACAAAATCTGAAAAATTACCTGATGATGCTCAAGCTTTAATTGAAAATAGACATCCACTTTCAGCAGTATTAAAACTTGTCAAACAAGGGAAAAATTTAGATGACGAACAATGGTTGGAATTGGAGGAAAAAGTTAACATAACCTTTGGCAAAAAATTAATGTTAGCTATATCCAGAGGAAAGCTGATAATTGCCAATAATTCTTTACCAACAACAGCTAGAATTAAATTACCTGCACTAGAAGAATTAGAACAAACTAAAAATATTGCTACTCAACCAACTAATCCCCAAAAGTCAACAACTACTACCAATTTACCACCTTTAATAGTAGTACCATCTGGTGGTGGCGAACCTAATAAACCATCTATTGACGATCCAGATATAATGATTTTAGAAGATCCGACACCAGCAAAACCCCTAGACGAAATTATTATTCTTCCTGGAGTAGAAACACCTCAAAATTCTCCGAAAATTGAAAGACCAAATATTATGTTTGGAAAAACTACCAATAAACCGTCAGGAGTTTCTGTAGGATTAAAAGTTATAGTTCATATACAAAATATTGGCGATCGCTCCTTTGCTGCTGGAGAATATGCAGGTACTCGCGGTCAAGGTTTCCGTGTCGAAGCTTTTCAAGTTAATATAGAACCCCCTATTCTTGGGTTAAATTTGGAATATATGGCACATATTGGTGGAGTTGGTGATACTCCTTGGTTAGAAGCTGGAAAATTAGCAGGGGAACGTGGAAAAGCGCGTAGACTAGAAGGATTTGCCATGCGACTTACAGGTCCTCAAGCTGGTAGTTATGATATATTCTACACTGCTCATGTGCAAAATATGGGAGATTTGCCTGTTTATACTAATGGTCAATATTGTGGTACTCGCAACAAGTCTCTGAGGGTAGAGGGAATGAAAGTTTGGATACAACCTAAGAGTTAGGAGTTGGAATTAGGGTAGAATTTTCATTCTGAGGGAGTAGGTACAGACATTAATGGATAATGGATAATGGATAATTAATCTTCAGAGGTTTAAAGCTTCTACTTTTTTTTAGGAGAAAAAAGTGCTAGGAGATTTCTATACTTGATTCAATCCTCTCGTTTTTAACCAAAGGCAATTAATAATCTCTAATTAGAGATAGTTTTCATTATCAATTATCCATTATTTAGGAGATTTCTATACTTGATTCAATCCTCTCGGTTTTAACCAAAGGTAATTAATAATTGATAATTAGAGATAGTTTTCATTATCAATTATTTAGGCATTTTTTGCTACATTTATATTAAATACGGAAATAGTACAACAAATAATGAGGTGGGATATGGCAGTTTTACAACAATCTCCTTGGTATCAACAAATCTTAGAAGAAGGAGTAAAAATTGGTCAACAACAAGGTGAAAAACGTGGAATACTTTCTGGAATAGAAATAGCATTAGAATTAAAATTTGGCGAGTCAGGAAAAGATGTATTTTCAGAGATTAATACCCCAATCAACAGTTGAAAAAACGGTCTAATCAAACTGAAATGCGTCGTGCCGCTAAAGCCAAAAGAAAGGAACGAAGACAACGACGAAGACAACGACGAAATAAATAAGGCAGGACTTACGCATTAGAACCGAAAATTCGACTTCCGATCTTTAAAAATTCCTATTGATTTTTATCTGTCTAGTTTAGCAGTTTTTTTTCAAATTGTGATAGTTTTCCTTTGGCTAATTTTTCGGTAAAAATTTTTTCACAACAACCCAATTCTTGATTCCAAAGTAACCAAAACACACAATAATAATGCTTCCGTCCATTCAACCACTGCGCCGTAAGTATCGCCAGTATGACCACCCAAACAACGGTTAAACCAAGCACCTGTTAGTAGAGCGATCGCTATTCCTCCTATTGCCATTCCACAACCTACTAACCAATTTTGAGGATCTAATAAAATCAGAATTCCACTCAGACTCAGTAATAAAACTACCCCTAGTAAAAAATCCCAAATAGAATATTTTGCCTGTTTGTGAAATGCTCCTTTTCCAGTTGGTTTGAGATAGGGATAACGAGCGATCGCTACTAACTGACCCCATCTTCCCCAACCTGCTACCCCCATTAATATTAAGAAGCGATCGCTCTCTAAATCTGTTAAAGCTGTAATTTTTAGTAGCAGTAGAGCGATCGCTGCCATTGCACCAAAAGCTCCTGTAGCACTATCTGTCATAACTTCTAGTCGTCGTTTTTGGTCTGGCACTGCTAACCCATCAGCAGTATCCATCACCCCATCCAAGTGTAAACCACCAGTTACAGCAATTCCAGATATAATCGTTACAGCAGACCTAGTAAGTATAGGCATCCCTAAAGACTCTAACCCCATATCTACTAAACCCTGAATACCTCCAACTATCAATCCAATTAATGGAGCAAAACGAGCAATACCGTGAAAATCCAAATTCCAATCATGGGGAATTGGTAAACAAGTATAAAAAGCAATTCCAGCACAGAGCTTTGCCAGAATTTTCCTAATTAGTTGTATCAATATTTACCACCAAAAATTTTTTATCTTGAGGAATAGGTGAAAAGAGTGGGGGCGTTTTATAGAACTTCCCTACTTGAGTATTTTATTTATAACTAAATTATCCAAACACAATATGAGTTGACAAAATAAATTTTATATGGTAATAAGTTTAGGATATTTTTAAAATTAAATTACCGAAAAATTGGGTTTAAAGCCTCCCCCTTTTAGAGGGACTTTGTGTTATGCTAGAAAAAGTGGAAAGGTATTCAACCACTCTAAAAACCTAGCTACTTAATCAGTAGCGCCATTTACCTTGAAAACTGCGGTCAGACCCCGCGTCGCCGTCAGCTCGCTTGCGGAATGCTGACCAAGAGAAGAGTTATGGGGTTTTGCACATCTATATGCTTGTGTATGGAAAAGCTCTAAGCAACAAGTACCAGAGAACCAAAGTTTTTGGTTTGTTTGAACTGTACCGTAGGGCATACAGGAACAGGCTCTTGAAATAGAGTAAACGCTTGGGGAGAGAACCATCTCTGGCTTAGGTATCGCTTGCGTATCTGATTTAAGTGGACTCATTGAACCAAGAATCCTGTTTTCAGGAGAATCTCCGGGCCTTTAGGCGCGGAGAGTATGTCAAATTAAGAATTTAACTTATAACTTCTAACTTAAGAAATCGCCGTTACAAAAATCACTTTTGTAGGTCCTCAATCCGATGGCTCCCCTATCTGACTTCGTTAAAATCGCTTCAAAAATTAAATAATGCTGCTAAAAGAGATATTATTGGTTCATATTCAGAAAAACTGTGCCAGAATTGGAATAGAAATAGCACTATCTCATAACTAAGAACAAAAAAAATTGTTCTGAATAACTGTCTACCAAATCAGAGGCTTTTGCTATATGAGTTCCAATAATTCTAACCACAGGGTATCCGCACCTTGTATAATTGACAATGGTATTCTTGTCAACAAACGTGATATGCAAAGACTATTGATAGATTTAGGAAGAGTCCGCTATATCCATAGTCAAGATGGCCAAATTCAAAGCCAGGGAGAAGGATACATACTAGAAGTATTTGCCGATCGCCAAAGATCCACCTTAGTTGCTAATCACTCAATATATTTGAATGTACTTAGTTTTGACTACCTAGAACTTGGGAAGTCCCCATGTGAAGAAACATACTTTGATTTAGTTAACGAAGGCCGCCAGTTAAGACTAATTCCCCTGTCAAACCCCATGCAAGAAGAAACTAGCAGAAATATTAATGCTGCAGCTTTTGATGCAGTGATGGATCAAGTTTTGTCCTCTAATTGGGATGTGCAGGTGGATGATGATGATTGTCCATTTTAAGTTAAAAGGTAAAATGTTTGAGTTACCAAAATTTATATTAATTCACTTTAAAATGTGAAATAATTACCTCGAATTACTGAGCGAGTCAAAGTTTTTAGTCTATAAAATTTTACTTTTAACTTTAGACCTTTGACTGTCTTACCAAGGGTTATCTTGCGGGTGTCAGCAACGTGGGGTCTAGATGATGCATGACTTCCGAAAAACTGTATAATACCAATACCCAAAATAGGGCGCAGACATTTATAAATGCTCAAACTCAGTTATTTATAACTTCTGACTTTTGACTTGCCCGTAGCGCTATACTATCCCATGTCCCAAAACTTTTCCTTTCATTCTCAGGCTGTTTGTAGCTATACAAAAGCTCGTGCTGGTGTTTTTTCGACTCCTCATGGCAATATAGATACACCTAGATTTATGCCTGTGGGGACTTTGGCCAATGTGAAAACTCTGACACCTGCTCAGTTAGAGGCAGCGGGTGCGCAGATGATATTGGCAAATACTTATCATCTTCATTTGCAACCGGGAGAAAGTATAGTCGCTGGTGCTGGTGGCTTACATAAATTTATGGCTTGGAATGGGCCAATATTAACTGACTCTGGAGGTTTCCAAGTATTTAGTTTGGGAGACATCCGAACTATTAGCGAAGCAGGAGTTAAGTTTCGCTCGCCTCGTGATGGTAGTATGATTGATTTGACTCCAGAACGTTCGATCCAAATTCAGAACGAATTAGGAGCGGATGTGATTATGGCTTTTGATGAGTGTCCTCCTTACCCAGCGAGTCGGGAAGAGGTGGAGTTGGCAACAAATCGCACTTATCGATGGTTGCAGCGTTGTATGGAGGCTCATCAACGTCAGGATCAAGCTTTGTTTGGTATTGTTCAAGGTGGTGTTTATGGCGATCTGCGTTCTAGAGCAGCTAGGCAGTTGGTAGATTTGGATTTGCCTGGTTATGCTATTGGTGGAGTAAGTGTGGGAGAACCTGGCGAGTTAATAGATAATATTGTGAAGGTGACAACTCCTTTATTACCGGAGGATAAACCTCGTTATTTGATGGGTGTTGGCACTCATAGGGAAATGGTACGGGCGATCGCTGCGGGTATAGATTTATTTGACTGTGTAATTCCGACTCGTTTGGGGCGACATGGGGCAGCATTGGTTAAGGGTGAGCGATGGAATTTGAAGAATGCTAAGTTTAGAGAAGATTTTAGGCCACTAGATGAGTCTTGTCCTTGTTATTGTTGTCAAAATTTTAGTCGCGCTTATCTTGCTCATTTGGTTAGAGCAAAGGAAGCTTTGGGTTTTACTCTTTTGTCGCTTCATAATGTTACAGAATTGATTAGGTTTACTCAACGTATTCGGGATGCTATTTTAGGCGATCGCTTTACCACCGAGTTTGCTAGTTGGTTGTGAAAAAAAGGGTTAAGGGATGCAGTAATTTAATAATGAATAATTGTGTATTTTTTTTACTGGTAATTAATTATAGTCATTAAGTAAATATCCGGGTTTGATACTAGAACTAGGTAATAAGTAAGTATCGGATAGTTTCCGGAGTTTAATTATTATGAGTGAGTCTAACGATCCAGAAACAGAACGCCAAGAATCGAATGCGTTATCAAAGGTAATAGAAATTGTTCAAAAATATCCAATTATAACCTATTTGGGAACAATTGTTGCTGCTTTTGGAATGGGTTTTGCTAGCTATGGAGCAATAATAGGTGTAAATTCAAATAAAATCATCTCTCAAGAAAAATTCGATCATTTATCTCAAACAGAAAAGTGCCTTAATAAACTAATTGAGAATCAACTTAAATATTCTTTTAATATTGAAGAATGTAAAAAATACCCCTTCCTAGGAGAAATGAAAATTGTCCTAACAGCAAATGAACTTCAGTTAAATAGGGACAAAAATGATGGTAAGATCGGAATATCTGGGAACATATCATCTCAAGATTTTATTGGTAACGATGGATTAATCAAGAAGAAGACTAAAGTTTGGATTATTAGCAGTTATTTTGATCTAAACCAGCAACGAAAGTGTTATCGGGAAGGGTTTCTTGCAGGTAAAGACTATGATATAAATTTAAAAAATTCAAAAAATTCAAAACTTTCATCACCTGCAGTTAAAAAGAATGATTTTCAAGTTTATTTGTTAGGAATTGATGATGATAAAATAAATCAAAAATTAGGAGATATTCAATCAAGTTCGGAGGAAGAAGATTGTAGTTTTCTTCTGCAATCAAACTATTTAATTAAAGAATTATCATCACAAAATGTAGCACCATTAGAGTCATTTAATTTAGCAACAAATTCTGGCAGTAGTTACAGAGATGTAGAAGTACAAAGATCGGGGCAAGATATTGTTTTAACAGTTACTGGTAGCGGAGGATATGTGATTGACGGGGAGCCTACATTATCTTCTCTAAATAACAAACGACTATTTTTAGACATTAATGGAATAGGAGACGGAGCAGAGGAAAAATTATTTAAACTTGAAGTTAATAATCAACCTCTTGAACCAAATAATCAAGATAGAATTTTTAATTCTCTAAATAATGATATATACATAAAAGGAGGGAATGGAACAGTAGGATTTGATTTACCAGAAACAGTTACAAAGATTAATTTTGTTTTCTATCAAACTAATCTTAATAACTTACAAATTTCGGCGAATTTTACAGAAAAATCTTGAGGCTAAATAATTTTAGTCATTTCAATATAGGCTAAAATAGGGGCATAATTAAAAAGTAGAGAGAATAGTAAATAGTAGGGTGTGTTAGGCACTTATTTGTCAACATAGAAAACATTTTTTCTTTTGTGCCGTAACGCACGATTATGGATTGGTTATGTGTTGTTTGGGTTTGGTGCATTAATGCAATGTAACGCACCTTAAAACAGCGTTCGCACTTTTACAGTTAGTATTTATCCAGACTTAATATAATAATTCAAAAGTCAAAAAATCCCCTAACGTATTCTTTGCTAAGGAATTTAGTTTTAATTATTTCTATAAATTGCAAATTTACGAATTTTTTCTATAGTTCTGTCAAAATATAGTAAACACTATTAGCTATTAATTTGTAGCTATCTTTTATATATCCACCAGCCAAAACCATAGTACATGGAATATTATAACTTATTAGACTATCGAAAACAAATTTATCTCTCTCTAAAATTCCTTGCTTAGATATGTGTAATTGACCTAGAGGATCTTTTTTATAAATATCAGTACCAGCGTTATAGAAAGCAATTTTTGCATCTTTTTGATTCTCTAGAAATAAAGGCAGTTTTTTCTTTAATTCACCAAGGTATACAGAATCTTTTGTATCAGAATGAAGAGGAATATCAACATCTATTCTTTTCCTCGCCCGTTGATCTTGTGGATAGATATCTTTGTTATACATATCAAAAATCAAAACATTTTTATCGTCATAAAATATCCTGGCAATACCATTACCTTGATGAGCATCTAAATCAATAACTAAAACTTTATCATCAGATTTTATCTTGCCACTTTGCCTAAGTTGATAAATAGCAACACCAATATCTGAATAAATACAAAATCCCTCACCATTTTCTCTGCTTGCATGATGATAACCACCAGATAAATTGACAGTAATTCTGTTTTCTAATGCCAATTCTGCTGCCAGAATAGTTCCCATTGTTGCTAGACGCATAGGAGATAGAATAAATTTATCAATTAGTTTATAAGGAATAATTGCTAAGGGCAAAATTTCCAGAGCTTGAGAAAGATACTGAGAATTTGTGATTAAATCAGACAAATATGCCTGGGTATGAACAGTAGATAATTCATCTTTTGAGGCTTCTCTCTTCGGGGATATTTTCCATTTATCTAAGTTTGTACCCAACCTTTTTTTAAGCTCTTTCCATACTTTTCCATACTTACAACTATCAAATGGATGTAGATTCTCAATTCCAAAAAATCGAATATCATACTTAGGTGAGAAAATAACTTTAGGTTGAATTTTAAACTTGTTAACGGACTTGTTCATTGCAAAATTACCAATTACGAATTATCTATTTATCTTTTCCATTATATTCACTTAATAATGAAAACCGCTGTAAATTCAAGTGTAGAGGTGTCAGTAGTGAAAATGTAAAGATTGTTGTCAAAAACATTATAACAAATCAAGGTGTTTCAATATCTAAACTTAGACAAAACTTAAGTTTTAAAATAGCCTCAAATCCATACTGGGCTGATATTTATACTAGCAATAATAATTTTTACAGACAGAAATTAGATTTCCACCCTGTCATGTATGTAAAAAAATGTAAATCAGCTTAAACCATTGATATGATATTGTTTCAGCCATTTATACTTGCTGGGAAGATATGATATTTAATAATTACAATATAGTTAAGTGGGATATAATAAAAAGTGTTGGTGATGCGTGGCTATGATGTTCTTGAAATTTTGATTGCTTAAGTAAGTATGCACAAGTATTACCTATTGAGAATTTGTCTAAGCTTTGTCTGGCAACCAATTACTCAAATGCTAGTTAGATTTCATAGCTTGATTCACTAGCGCTGAAAGAAATTGTATTATTTCTTTGGAGGATAAATTCAATGAACTTTGATATTTTTGACGAGGAATATTATCTACAAAAATATCCAGATATTAATGTAGCAATTACTCAAGGTCTAGTAACATCAGCATTAGATCATTTTCAGCGTTATGGTTTAGCAGAAGGACGTACACAAGTTTCCCGTTACTATGACGAAACAACCTACTTAGAAAATAATCCCGATATAGCTAATCTCGTAGAAACAAATATATTCGTATCAGGACTAGAACATTTCATTAATTATGGTTATGAAGAGGGACGCAGCAATACAAGTCCTGACTATGATGAAACCTTTTACCTACAGAAATATAATGATGTAGCATTACAGGTAGAAACAGGTACTTATCCAAGTGGATTTTCTCATTTTATCCAAGTTGGTAGTACAGAAAATTTGCAGACTACCAGTTTTGTAGATTCATTCTATTTGGGGCAAAATTCTGCTGTAGCTGAGGCAGTTAATAATGGTGTTTTTGTCACAGCTCAAGATCACTATAGAGAATATGGGCAATTTGAACAACGCTCTGCACGTTTTACTGGTACTCCCGGTAGCGATATAATTTTGGGATATGGCGAAGGAGAAAAAGACATTTATGGTGTTGATGTCAGTTTCAGACCTAGTTTTTCCAGTTTGGGAGGTCCTGACTTCAATAATGATGGAGAAGTTACATCAGAGGAGTTTAATCGGTTCGTCGGTCTATCTCAAGCCTTTACTTCCTCGGCAACTATAAGATATAGTGATGGTAGTAACGAATTTGATACTTTGGTGGGAAGTGCAGGTCAAGATAACTTTATTTTGGGAAGAGGAAGTGTTAATGGTCGTGGTTTTTTCGCAGGCGTAACAACTTTTTATCTGGGTGAAGGAGTTGCTGTAATTCAAAATTTCGATCCATCAGATGGAGATCAAATAATACTTGATACTCAGTCTGATTTTGATATTGTGCAAGGCGAGGTTGGAGCCACAATTTTAGTTGAAAATGATCCTATTGCTATTGTTGAAGGTTATGACTCTTCACAATTAACTCCGATAGAAAGAGATTTTACTTTTTACCGACAAGTAACTTTTGTTTAATTTCAATAGCACTGACGCACCCAAGTAAGAAATTAGGTTTCTTGCTCCGATTATTATTTTTGGCTCTCAGTTAATAGTAGTGGACTGACACAACTAATGAATGTGGGTATTTATTTTGGGGCGGGTTATTTCATCTAATGGTTCAACTCGTTAATGTAACCGCGAACCCGCCCCTACAATTTTGTGCAATAGACCTAGGCGTGAAAAAGATATAGATTGTTTGCAGAAGTAGGGAACAGGGAACACTTAACTGGGAACAGGTAAGATATTTTTACGAAAAAGGCAGGAAAAAGGATGTTTGATTGTGACTTTTTCTTTCTTTAGCTAATATAACTAAAAGGTTTATTTATTTTTCGGGCGTTGGTAATTTGAAGTATGATACCATGTCCGGATAAGAGCGCGATAGAACTTCCCATCTCGTTGAGGCAACCAAAAAACTTTTTCCTTCTACTCTTCTTTTTCTCTTTTGTGTCGTAACGCACCAAACAAGAGAAATAGTGCAAAAGTTGCACAAGTAAACCAAAACTTCTACAAGTCTTCAGTAACTTTAACTGGTTGTTGCTGAGACTGTTTCAATAATTTACCTGTAGTGGTATTGGAAACATCTTCCTTTATTAAACTGCTAAATTTCAACTTCTGAGCTAATATATCCCGTTGATTAATTAGATAAATACTTACTAAAGTTAAACCTACTCCCACAGACTGTAGCGAACTCAACACCTCTCCTAAAAAGAAATTGCCAAACAATAAAGCAAAAATTGGAGTTAAAAAAGTTAAAGCACTTAAACTCGTAAGATTTCCCGAAGAAGCAAAATAAAAGAACAAACCGTATGCGATCGCGCTGCCGAAAATAGCTGCATAACCCATAGCTATCCAACCATACCCATCGATATTAACCCACTGTTGAGACTCAAACCCTGCGGAAATAGCAAGTAATGGAACACCACCTAAAATCAAATGCCAACCAGTTGCCATCACTGGATCACTATATTTGCAAACCCAACGCACTAAAACTGTTCCTACTGCCATAGATAGAGATGCTAATAACATCAACCATTCTCCACTTTGAAACAGTGCATCTATTCCCAGAGACGCTTCTATTGTTTCTGGATGCAGTAAACTCCCGATCCATTCATCAGGTAAACCAATTAAACTAATACCGATAACACCAATACCTAACCCTAACCAACCCCAAAATCTAATTCTCTCTTGAAATAGCCATAATGATAAAATAGCCACTGCCAAAGGTTGGGAGTCAATCATCACCGAACCCAAACCAGCATCTGTTCTGACTAACCCTTCAGCCAAAAACCCCTGAAACAAAGCACCATCTACTAAGGCAAACAATAAAATCCACAACCAAGCTAATTTACGTTGTGGTTGAGGTCTTCCCTGAATCATTCCTACCAGTAACAATAATATACCTGCTGGCAATATACGCATTGCTGCCATAAAAAATGGTGTTGTCTGAGGAATAACACCTTTCATTGCTACCATTGCAGTTCCCCAGAAGAAAAAGGGAGCTATTAGTAAGAGTGGTGCAAAGGGGAGTTTTGAATGCACAGTCAGTTTTAGCTGCATAAGTTTTATAAATAGGTATTTACTAAAATTAGTAAAAATATTTTTACTAATTGTAACAATTTTTCACAAAAATGTGTATGATTATTAATTTGATAAATCATAAAGTAAAATATAGTGATATGTCAAAATATTGATTAGTATTATTTTGATTGACAATTTTACTTTAATATGTTATGAGCGAAAAAGTCTGTTACTTTTGTATTTTGACCAAAAAATGAGGTATTACCTCTTTTAAAGTGATAAAAAAATCAAATTCAGTATTTCAACCCTCTGGTTTCAGCCCTTGGTACTGATAACTGTTAACTGATAACTGAAATAAAAACAGCATGATTTGGCCATTTAAGCCCCGATATCGTAAACAAATTGCCCGAATAGAAATTAATGGTGTCATTGCCAGCGACACCCGAAAACGAGTATTAGAAGCACTCAAAACAGTAGAAGAAAGAAAATTTCCGGCTCTGTTACTTAGAATAGATAGTCCTGGAGGTACTGTAGCTGACTCTCAAGAAATCTACAGTGCCCTGAAAAGGTTGCAAGAGAAAGTCAAAATTGTCGCAAGCTTCGGCAATATTTCTGCCTCCGGTGGTGTTTATATTGGCATGGGTGCCCAAAATATTATGTCCAATCCAGGGACGATTACTGGTAGTATTGGCGTAATTTTGCGAGGCAACAATATAGAACGTCTTTTAGAAAGAGTCGGAGTTTCCTTTAAAGTAGTAAAATCTGGGCCGTATAAGGATATATTAGCCTTTGACCGAGAAATGACCGATCCAGAAAAGCAAATTCTCCAAGATTTAATAGATATTAGTTATCAGCAGTTTGTCCAAACGGTAGCCGAAGCAAGAAATATAGCTGTAGAAACTGTGAGAAGTTTTGCAGATGGGCGAATATTTACAGGACAACAAGCATTAGAGCTAGGTGTGGTAGACCGTTTAGGTACTGAGGAAGATGCCCGGAAATGGGCTTGTAAATTGGTGGACTTAGACCCAGAGAAGACCGAGAGTTGTACTTTAGAAAAACCAAAATCTCTATTAAATCGTGTTTTGGGCAATAATCAGGTATCATCAAAATTATCGGCTGCTCAAAGCTGGGTAGAGTTTGAAGTATCTACCAGTGGCTTACCTATGTGGCTGTATCGACCTTAATAAAGCAATCAGCAGTCAGCGGTCGGCAATCAGCAGAATTTTTTTTTGGGGACATTGAGGAGAAGATTTCCAGAACTCCTCAACTAAAAGCTGATAGCTGATGGCTAAAAGCTGATAGCTAGTAAAACTTAAGTACAACACTGTTGATTGGGAGGATTTTGGCGTGGCGTGGCAAGTTCAAGCAATTCGTGGAGCAACTACAGTCTCAGAAAATTCTATAGAGGCAATTCGAGAGGCAGTAACGGAACTGCTAGATGAACTAGAAGCAAATAACCAGATAGATCCAGAGCAAATTATTAGTACAACTTTTTCTGTGACTCGCGACTTAGATGCTATTTTTCCAGCAGCGATCGCCCGCCAACGTCCTCAGTGGAATAATGTACCTTTATTAGATGTGCAGCAAATGCACGTTGAGGGTAGTTTAGAACGTTGTATCAGATTTTTGATTCATGTGAATATTCCGGAAACTCACGCCCAAAAAATTGTGCATACCTATTTGCGAGGGGCAAAAAAATTGAGACCAGACTTGATAGCTAGATAGGAAAAAAATAGCTCTCTCTGAAAGTGACAGAAGAGAGCGATCGCTACATTTAATTATAGGGATCGAATTTTCAAGATTTAGAGCAAAGTCAGGAATAGTTAGGGAAATATGTTGAAGGCTTCTTTGATAGCTTTACAAAGAGACTTGCACTTACTCTGCTATAGATATAGCACTACGCAAATAGGTTAGGACATTTCTAAATCCTGAAACCCTTTGACAGTTGGCTGTTCCCTGTTCCCTGTTCCCTATTCCCTTTTCAAGTAGCGCTATACTTTCTGAGAAACTCTTTATTGTAAATTTTGGATATATACTTAATTCCACTATCACAGAGTATTGTAACTACGACACCTTTTTTATTTAAACGATTAGCAATAAATTTAGCTGCAAAAACGTTGAGACCACTACTACCACCAATAAGCAAACCCTCATCATTAGCCAATTGATGGCAAGTAGAAATCGCTTCTTCATCTGAAATCTTTATAACCTCATCAATGACAGAAAAATCTAAGCATTTTGTCGGTTTAGATTTTCCAGCACCCTCAATAATTGAGTATTGCTCAGAAACTAAGTTAAAACTCAAATCATTTTTAATATTGCTGTAGTAGTAATTATAAATATTTGAAGATACAGGGTCTGCCAATATAACTTGAATTTTTGGGTTGCACTCCTTTAAAAAGCGTGCTGTACCTGATATACAACCAAAGGTAGAACCAGTCATCACAAAGTGGGTAATTTCTCCATTTGTGTCTTTCCATATTTCTGGTCCTAAAGTTTTATAATATGCCTCTGGATTATAGATATTGTTATATTGATCTACATCAAAGTACCCATTTTTCTTGGCATAATCTGTTCCGTAACTCATATAGCTATCATAATCGACTACAATTAATTCCGCATTGAGAGCTTTTATATGGTTTTGCTTTTCAATGCTACATTTTTCTGATGTGACAATAACAACCTGATAGCCTCTAATCTTACCTAAGATAGCAAAGCTGCAACCTGTATTACCACTAGAAGAACAAACAATAACATCCCCTCTTTTTAATTTGCCTTGTGCTTCTGCAATATCCAGAATGTAGTTGGCCATTCTATCTTTCAAGCTTAAACCTGGATTCATAAACTCGCATTTAGCATATAGGTATGCTGAGTTTTCCCCGACTATTTTAGTCAAGTCAATTAAGGGAGTATTTCCAATAAGTTCAGTAAATCTTGGAACTTTCACGACTGCCTAACACAAAAAATTAACATTTTATTTTTTTGGGATTGAAAACTAAATCATCTTTAATTTTTATATATTTAAACCCAAATTTAGCACTTTTCTATATTCTTCAGAGATTGTTTGTCAAAAAAAGCTAAAGAAAAGTAGTGTAAATTCCTAATAAACTAACTCATTATAGTACATTTAATAAAAATTTTTGAAAATTTCTTGTTCTAGTGACCAGAGTCAAATTCTGATTTATGCTATAGTGATTTATGTTTTGTTTAGGAAGGCTATGAGCTCGAGAGCCGGAAACCTTCTTAATATTTATTTGGCAAAAAGTTTCTAAAAAATACCTAACTATGTTTATAAAGGAATCAAAAAAAACAAATACAGACTTTAACTCTATTCCAGATGACTTATTCGGAGCTATTGAAGCTCTTAAGCAGGAGCTCAATGCAGTTATTTTAGTTCACTACTATCAAGAGCCAGATATTCAGGATATTGCTGACTATTTGGGTGACTCTTTAACTTTATCTCGGCAAGCTGCTACTACAGATGCTGATGTAATCGTTTTTGCTGGAGTCCATTTCATGGCAGAAACTGCCAAAATTCTTAACCCCAACAAGTTAGTATTATTACCCGATCTAGATGCGGGTTGCTCTATGGCTGATGGTTGTCCTCCTGAAGAATTTGCGACTTTTAAAGCTGCCCATCCAGATCATTTAGTAGTCTGTTATGTTAACTGCTCTGCTGCAGTTAAAGCCATGAGTGATATTATTTGTACCAGCTCTAATGCGGTAGAGATTGTTAATCAAATCCCTAAAGATCAGCCAATTATTTTTGCTCCTGATAAAAATCTTGGTCGCTATGTTAGCGAACAAACTGGTAGAGATTTAGTACTTTGGGATGGGAGTTGTATGATTCATGAAATTTTTTCGGAAAAGAAGATTGTACAACTCAAAATTGAACATCCTCAAGCAGAATTTATTGCTCATCCCGAATGTGAAGAGCAAGTGTTGCGTCATGCTGATTTCATCGGTTCAACCAGGGCTTTGTTTGAGTATAGTGAGCGAAGTGCTGCGGAGAAATTTATCGTGGGGACTGAACCTGGTATTTTGTATCAAATGGAAAAGCATATGCCAAACAAGCAGTTTCTTGCTGCACCAGCAACAACCTGTGCATGTAACGAATGTCCCCACATGCGTTTGAATAGTTTGGAAAAGTTATATTTGGCAATGAAAAATCGGGCACCGGAAATCACCATACCAGAAGATATTCGGATTGCTGCACTCAAGCCTATGCAACGGATGTTGGAGATGTCAGCGCAAATTTCTGCTGCTAAACAGATGGTGTCCAGTGTCTAAATCTTAGAGGATGTTTGAACAAGTCTGTGAGAGGTTGATTTTAAAACATCCTCCGTAACCATGACTCAAATTAGATGTCTGATGTTACGCATGAGGTACGAAAAACTAGGATTTGAGATTGCTTCCCTTTGAGTCGTTGACTCCTATTGACTACTATAATCTTCTTCTTAAGCATGAAAACTATGTAGGTAAGCGAGTCAAACTTGGTTTATTCAGGAGTGCAACTGGTAAAGTGATTAATGCTGACATTAATGGTAGTCTTCAAATATAAGACAAGAAATTCCCAGGGGCATTTACTGCCGTTTGCGTAGCATTCCCTAGGATGGGAATAGTGAGCTGTGCCGAGAGCGCCAGTATTGGTTAATCCAATATCAAGATCAAAGCTGTTTCATTTTTCTACAGTTTTTTTCATACGGTTTCAAGCTTCTGACTTTCCTAGATCATGCTGCGCAAACAGACAGAGGTACTGATAACTGATAACTGATAACTGATAACTGAAATGACATTACCACAATCGGAGAATCAATTTTCCTCAAAAGACGCAGCTTTACTTTACGATTGGCGCATTTACAGTATTCGTCAAGCTCTTAAGCAAAAAGGAAAAGCTACCGGAGCTTTAGAAATTCAAGACTTACTAGATTTGGGTCATCTGGATCAATATCACTACTTTGGTAGTCAGGCTTGCGATCGCGCCATTGATTATTTATCGCTCAATTCCAATTCTCGCGTTTTGGATATAGGAAGTGGTGTGGGTGGACCAGCTCGATATATTAGCTATAAAACGGGATGTCAGCTCCAATGTGTGGAATTAAGACAGGATTTTAGTGAAATTGCCCAAGAACTCACCGAACGGATGGGACTCGATCGGCGCATCCAATACCTCACTGGTAATGTTCTCAGTTCCAAAATCCTTGATTCCCTGTTACCTAATTCATTTGACAACATCATTTCCTTCCTCTCCTTATTACATATTGAAGAGCGTGAAAAAGTCCTGGAAATCTGTTTTCGTGCTTTGAAAGAAAATGGCTACATTTATGTTGAAGATTACGTTGCCAATTGTACCCTGACACCAGAGGTAAAAACCACTCTAAGAGAAGTGTTTAAATCTTCTTACGTGCCAACCCGTGAAACCTACCGACATCACTTGGAAAGTGCAGGGTTTACTGATATTTGTTTTATTGATTTAACAAACGGATGGAAACGTTTTAAAGCAGAACGCTATCAGAAATTTACCGAATCCAAAGAAGAATCAATCAAAGTTTTCGGTGAAGAGATTTATGAGCATCGCAGTCGATTGTATCGAATTGGTAGGGATATGTTTCAAGGAGGTAGCATTGGTGGAGCATTGATCCTGGCAAAAAAAACTAGTGCTGCACAGATATATCTCGTACCTGAAACCAATTTTTCTGTTTTCACTTCTGTTTACAATGAGCAATACCATTTCTTTCTCGAAGATGGCTCTCTACTTGCTCTTAGACATTTCAAAACCAAAACCCTTGAGCATTACTCAGCGTGGTGGAGTGACACTAAGGGTAATTCCCGCGAGCTGATTAATACCTCGGAACAAAGAAGCTCAAATCCCCATATCTCTATCCAAAAAAATAATCAAACCGGAACGATTTGTTTACCAGAAGCTAATCTAGAAGTACAATTTGAAGTTACAGCTCAATTCACTTGGGGAGTTCCAGGTGAAGAAAATCAGCGTTCTGTTATCCATCAACCACAACTTCAATGCACAGTCCATAGAGAAAATGGCACTCAAAAAGCCGAAGGATATTGCAAAATTTATGAGGGTAATTATCCCAGATTTTGGGGCTACCATTTTGTTTATGCGTTTTTCCCAGATTACGGGATTATTTGGAGTGCGGATGGCACATTTGGTCAAGAAAGAAACAATCATTTCAACTTCTTGAATACTTACCAAACAGAAAAGCAGTTATTGTTGCGCTCAGAAAAGTCTTATCATCGCAAAACAAGTGTTCATGCGTGGGTTCAAAACAAAATGTATGACCTGAACTTTGATCTAGGCTTTGCAACTTGGTCTACCATTCTGCGAAATCGAACATCAGCCATGGAAAGTAAACTCAGCTTGGAATATAGGGAGGCAATTTTAACAATAGGCGATCGAGAAGTGAGTAAAGGAGTTTGCTTAAGAGAATCTTGTTTTGGCACAATTGCATAAATTGCTTTTTAACGTTAATTTCTGTATATAATTTCTTACCGAATAATTAATAATTAAATAATTCAGGTTGAAAGCCTCCCCTTTTAAGGGAAAAAAGCGGTTGTTTGCGGAGCATGACCTTAGGATGGGATGGCGAGGTCTCCCGCTCTTTCACAGCCGCTCCGCTTTTCATGTCGGTGACAGCCGTTAACGAAGTTGTGCGGAACGCTAAACGCCATATCCAATCGACCAAGAGAAGAAATAATATTTCCTTATATTCAATTCCCCTACGGTTTTAACCAGAGGTAATTATCAATTATCAATTAATGAAAATGCCAACTATTCCCTCCAAGTTTGATGTCCTAATTATTGGCTCTGGTGCAGCAGGACTTTATGCTGCTTTGTGTTTGCCTAACCACCTCCAAGTGGGCTTAATTACCAAAGATGCTCTGAAAACAGGAGCAAGTAGTTGGGCACGAGGTATTGCTGCAGCGATCGATCCTGCTGATACACCCCTGTCACACTGGGAAGATACCCTCAAAGCTGGTGCAGGTATTTGCGAACCAGAAGCAGTAAAACTTTTAACCGATCTTGCTCCTGGGGCGATCGAGTCCCTTCTAGAGATGGGAGTAACTTTTGACCGCAAAGGTCAGAAACTTGCCCAAGAGTTAGAAGCAGCACACTCACGCCCCCGTGTCCTCCATTCTGGTGAAACCACCGGAAAAGTGCTGATTGATACACTCACGGCTCAAGTTTTGGAACGCGAAAACATCCAAGTGTTTTCCCAAGCGTTTGCCTTGAGTTTGTGGCTCAATCAAGTGACAGGAAATTGTCAGGGGGTAAGTGTCCTCAATCAGGGGTCTATACGCTGGATTAGAGCTGCAGCAGTAGTCTTAGCTACTGGTGGCTGCGGTCAAGTTTTTTGCCACACCACAAACCCTACAGTCAGCACTGGAGATGGTATTGCTCTGGCTTGGCGTGCAGGAGCTTTAATCCGAGACCCAGAGTTTTTCCAATTTCACCCGACGGCATTAACAGTAGGTGGAATTCCACGGTTTTTGGTTACTGAGATTGTGCGAGGGGAAGGAGCGCATTTAGTCGATTCCCAAGGGGAGCGTTTTGCTTTTGATTATCATCCTAGTGGAGAATTGGCACCGAGGGATGTAGTCAGTAGGGCGATTTTCAGTCACTTACAGAAAACACAACCCGATCCCTATTGTGTTTACCTGGATTTGCGACCCATAAAAGCCCAGAGGATGCGAGAGCGTTTTCCTAGTATTATTCAAGCGTGTCAACAGTGGGGCATTGATTTGTTTACACAACCTATTCCTATTGCTCCTGTGGCTCATTATTTTATGGGGGGAGTTGCTACAAATTTGGAGAGTTGTACCTCAATCGGTGGCCTATATGCTATCGGTGAGACTGCGAGTACAGGGGTGCATGGTGCTAATCGTTTAGCGAGTAATTCCCTACTAGAATGTATTGTTTTTGCTGCTCAATTGTCTCAGCTAACGGTTCACCCTCAGATTAATGATGATGACGATCCTGGATATCCATCTATCCCTATAAAGATGGAACAACAGGATTGGAATAATGAGATGGAGAAGGTTAAGTCAATCAGAGAAAATTTACCCAAACTGATGTGGCAAAGTGCTGGTATTTCTCGCTCTCAAGCAATACTTGAAGATGGGATATCACAACTGCATATTTGGCGTTCTCAACTAACTGATTTGAATATTGTGGGATACTTACTCAAGGCGACACCAAACCAAACAGTGCAATTAGACTCTGATCGGGCTGAACAAAACCTGAGACTGGCTGCGGAAACTTTCAATCTGATGGATGTTGCTTATTTAATGTTGAAAAGTGCTGCTTGGCGCACTGAAAGTAGAGGCGGACATTACCGCAGCGATTATTCTCAAACTTCTGCTGATTGGCAATTGCATACCCTGATTCAGGGAGATTATTGGCATAAGTCAGCTTAGAGACTGTTTGTAAATTTTGTCAGGTAAAACGTTGGCGGAGCCTAGTGGCAGCTATAACCACTAATATCATGTCCGGATAAGAGCGTGATAAAAAAATTTTTGTTTGTAGTAGGGCTTTAGCCCTACTACGAGCTTTAAATTATAACTATTCAAGCCGAAACGCTAGAATAATATCATGTTCGCTTGAATACTTAATAATTAGGCTCTTTTGTTGGGCTTTAGCCCAGATAGATATTTAGCGGGCTAAAGCCCAACTACAAACTAATCTTTATTTATCAGGACTTACGCATAACCGCCATATCTAGTAAGGGCGAATGCCATTCGCCCTTACAGATGGTGTATATTCTCATATTTTGCGTAAGTCCTGTTTATAACTGATTATCCGAACATGATATAACTGGTATTTCAGAAAGATGGTTACAGATTTACGTTAACCAGAAACCGGGTTTACCCTGATTATTGTTTTTCAAACCACGAAATTTCGTCTATCAACGCGGTTTCTGCGTAAGTCCTAAGAGTATTGCTGCTCGTAACCAGTACCTAAATTTAGGCAAGTTTATCAGATATTTACACTTCAACTACCTATACTTTTGATTTTCAAGCGTTCAGATTTAATCTGGGTTGGTGACTTCCACAAGCGATCGCCCTGCATCAAAGTATGTAAATTCCAATTATTAGAAGTTTTTGGATAATCACTACGATAATGTCCGCCTCTACTTTCAACGCGGGATAGAGCACTTTTGAGAATTAAATAACCCAGGTCTATCAGATTTAGTGTTTCTGCAACCGTTCGCAATTGCTGTTCAGCATTAGTAGGATTTAATTCGATCGTCTGATTAGGCAAGAGATTAGCTAAAAATTTAACTATCTCCAAACTTGCCAAACTATCTCGCCAGCGATTAACTTGATATAGTGCCTGATTTAATAACTCTCCTTGACGAGAAATTCCTGCACTTTCCCACATCAAACTTGGTAACATTTGCCGGATCGCCTCTATCTGTTCCATCTCCCTATTCCAGTCAGAGTTTACCTGAGAGATATCAGAATCTCGTGCTACCAAATTTGGCTCAATTTCAATCTGAGATAGTTGAGCCGCAAATACTAAACATTCTAACAAAGAATTACTAGCCAAACGGTTTGCACCGTGAACTCCTGTACTTGCTGTTTCTCCAATGGCATAAAGTCCGCGAATAGAAGTTTGACTCATTAAGTCACAAGCAACTCCTCCCATCCAATAATGAGCTGCTGGAGAGACTGGAATAGGTTCTTGAAAAACATCAATACCCCATTGTTGACAGACATTGATAATATTAGGAAATCTGTAGCGAATACGCTCTGGGCCAATTGGTCGCAAATCTAAATATACATGAGCATTAGTAGGGTCGCTAGAGGTTTTGTGCAAGTGGTGAAAAATAGCTCTACTGACAACATCCCTGGGAGCTAATTCTCCAGCAGCAT
The DNA here is from genome assembly GCF_050016015.1 of Dapis hubbardiae BLCC-M172. NCBI lineage: Bacteria > Bacillati > Cyanobacteriota > Cyanophyceae > Oscillatoriales > Microcoleaceae > Dapis > Dapis hubbardiae. Next base: position 19,709 of record NZ_JBNHEQ010000339.1, on the reverse strand, counting down.
GATAGTCAAAAGCAAAACGATAACCTTTTTCATCAATAAGATGCGCTCCCTCCCCTCGCACTGCTTCGCTAATCAAAAAATGAGGAGCGCCTGGTTTAGTCAAAGCAGTAGGATGAAATTGGAAAAATTCTAAGTCTCGTAAAATTGCCCCTGCACGCCACGCAATAGCAGTTCCATCTCCGGTACTGACTTCTGGGTTAGTAGTTTGGGCAAATATTTGACCGCCCCCACCTGTGGCGAGAACAACTACAGAAGATTTTAACCACTGAATTTTGCTTTGATGGAGAAGACTAATACCTTGAACCCGATCTTTTTGTGGAGCTAACCACAAATTTAATGCTATTGCTTGGGAAATAACCTGAATGTTTGGACGTTCTAGAACTTTAGCGACAAGTGTATCAATAATAGCTCGACCTGTGGTATCTGCGGAATGAAGTACGCGGGGGCGGGAGTGAGCAGCTTCTAAAGTCATTGCCAGTTTTTCTCCTTTGCGGTCGAAGGCAACTCCCATTTCTACTAGATGAGCGATCGCCTCCGCAGCATTCTCCACCATAAATTTTACTGCTTCATAGTCACACAAACCCACACCAGCTTTAAGGGTATCTTCTAGGTGTAAGAATGGATTATCGGATGGGTCAACAGCAGCAGCAATACCTCCCTGAGCATAGTTACTTGAACCCATGTTTATGGTATTTTTAGTAACTAAGGCGACTCGGAGATGAGTAGGTAAACAAAGGGCCGCATAAAGTCCTGCTGCACCCGAACCTACTACTATAACGTCAAAGTGGGGAGAAATACTTGGAGATTTTAATCTTGGCATTCGTAAAAGTATGTTTTGATATAGAATAACTTGGTGTACAATTTTTATGAGCAATATCTATGCCGGAGATGATTCAAGCAGATATAGCAGTTTGTTTGTGTCAAAGTTAAGTAATTAACCCATCTTGAAAGCAAGGCAAGATAAGAAAAACAAAAAAATTGACTACTGATATAGATGAGTTTTAATTGCTATAGCTATAATTACAACAATATCCCCCATATCCAAATTCAGGATGGGGTATAAAAAAATGTTGCTTCCAACAGTTAAATATTAGAGATATTATAATTGATTTCTTCTGATTCAGCTACTTTATTTTATACTTTTTTTCTTTTATGAAATAATCGTCTTGATAAATTTAAGTTATATGGCTCATCGTAGTTTAGTAAAAATAAATTGCCATTACTAATTTAATTCAACCCAAGGTGCTTGTGGCCATACTTAAAACAAAATTTATCTTAGTATAGAGTCCAAGTAATTATCGTATGATTGAGGAGTCACGAAAACCTATTAAATAATTAATAATTAATAATTACCTCTTCTTGATAAGAAGAGGATTGGCTAAAAGGAATTTTTTTTCTTTTCGCTCCATGAATAGAGAGATTTTATACCTTAATTTTTCGGTAATACTTCACCCACAAATACTAAAACTTTTTCCTAATTGGTCGCTGATTTTCTAATGAGTAAAAGTCAAAGTCTAGATCAAGCATTTACCAAACCCATCTGACGCTCCCATTTTTGTTTAATAGTCTGATAGTCGTTGTAATATTCTTCTGGATTAAATCCTGGCAAAATTTCATAAACATCTATTTCTTGCCATAAAGGTTGTAAACTTTCAATAACTGGCATAGATTGAGCTACAATTTTTTCAGGTTTTAACCAATATTGTTTTTCTTCAACTGTTACATTAGGACGTAATTTATTTTCATTACCTGTATCTGTGGTACTAACATTAATAAAACGTCCCCGAATTAATCCTTTCCACTCTTCTGACTTGGCTAAATCTTTGATATATTGGCGTAAAGTATCTTTAGCATAGGTATAAGAACGCCAAAACGGGATTTTATATTTATCACTAATAGAACCAAAACCACAAAGGGCGAGGGTTATTTTCTGCCCGCCCTGATGTTCTTTAGTAAGTTTTTCTACCAAGGGATTGACAACGTTGACAAAAGTATGGTAGTTTGATGAGAATACTTCATTATCTATTTTGTGCGGATCTTGGTTGAGGTGGGGCAGAGATTCTAAATCTTCATACTTGAATTTACCTACGCCATGTACCAGTATGAGATCGGAAATTCCACTAAGGTCTAATTGTTCAATAGCTTCCCTAGTTTTGTTTTCATCTAGCAGATCGACTTTAAATTGGATAACTTCGGTTGCTTCTAAATTGCTCCGGGAAAGAGCGACACATTTTGTATTTTCTGCTTTTAAAAAATGTTTGAGGTAGGAACCTCCAACAGCACCACCGGCACCTGTGACAATTGCTAATCGAGTATTCATAAATTTTTTATCCTCTATTTTCAAAGTACGTTGCTATTTTGACCCTGATTTTCTCAACAGAGCTTTTAAAATTATTCACTTCCCTGATCTTGAGAAAAGCAGGATTTGAGTTGAGGTCTAAAAATTCAGTATTATTAAATTGAAAATCCTGCTTTTATAATGTTAATTAACCTCTAAATTAATAGTAGAAGCAATAAATGCACCACGTTCAGCCATTGTATATAACCCTACATGGTGAGATACTTTCTGTGGATGAATAGCGGTTTTGGGTAAACCTTGCTCGGCAGCCATTTCTGCTGTCAGGTCAAAAGTAGCACAACCTTTATCATATACAGCAACATCTTTTAAAGTAGGTACTAAACCATGATTGCGGACTGACAGAATAGTAACAACGAAGTCCATTACACAGATATCAGTACAAATTCCTACTACAACTAGGCTCTCCAGCTTATTATTATTAATCCAGTTCAACAATACATTACTTTGAGTATCAACGTCAATGGAACCGATAAATCCATTGATGCAGTCTTTGGGAACCAATGTTGCTAGGGAGTTATCGTGTAACCATTTAAGTTCAGGAACAAGTTCTTCTTCTCCAGTACCCTTTTCACAATGTGGAGGATAAGGGGGTTCTGGTTTACCTGGTTCGTGGGTATCTAGGAAGGCTAATACTGGCCAACCTCTTTCGACAAAAGTTCGAGCTAGGCGATCGCTTTCCGACACCATTGTAGCAATTTGTTCATCTGGTTCTTGGGGTGCTAATGGGCCAAACCCAACAGTACAAAAACCATTAAGTACATCTACTACAACTAATCCGGTGGGGCGATCGGCTACAATATAAGGTTGTGGATCGATGGGTAAAGCAGCTTGAATAGTTGCTAAAGAAGTATCGGGAGTAGCTAGAGTTGTTGTCATTACAATTTACTGAACTAGAGAACTGTATAAATAATTTTAGCTAAAACTGTATAAATAATTTTAGCTAAATTTTATTGATGATTTATTTTACCCTAAAATACAGCTAGATAAGCTAGATTTAGTTTCTACAGAAGACTTGCTTTTAAACCAAGTCTCAATACTTGGGAAAATAATTAAGCTAAAGTAGTTTCATCCAAAGCTTTGTCTAATTCTGGAGTTAGTTTGAGCTGACTGCTCCACAACCTCAAATAGTCAAAATCTAATATTTTGCGTCTGGCTTTAATCACACCCAAAATATCGCGCCATTGTTTTTGAGAGTAATTATCTGCAATTTTGTACCATCTTAATTTATGTAAAATAATATCTTCAGGAGAAGTAATATAAATAGATTTCTCCCCCGAAAAAAGTTGAACTTGTTTTCGGCGAGACATAGCCGATAACTCAAAATCATTAGACTGTTTAATAGGATAAATATCTGCTTTGATAGCTGATGCTGTATGAATGACATTAAAGCTATTAGTCCGACCTCTCAGAGCATCATCTATAGCAGTTTCACTCAGATAAAATTCTGTTGATAACGCTGTTATTAATTGTTCTACTTTATCTGGTTCTAAAATAATTGCAATATCAGCATCTTCTGTTTGTCTCCGTTCTCCCCAAAAGGAACTAGCAAGACCACTACTTAAGTAGTAAGGAATGTTTAAATTATCTAATATTTCACCAAGGTTCAGGGCTAAATCAATTTCAGAAGCAATCATAAAATCTGTGTTAATCAGTTTATTTATTGAGCAATATTGCTCTCCTAGTTTTAATTTGATATACTCTATTTTTAGTTGTTTATTTGTTAGATTATCATGTTGTTGTTTAAATAAATTCCACCAAATTTCTTGAGATTGAATGGATGCCCTGTGATATTGCATTATTCTGGTTTCTATGGGTATTTTTCCTATGAGGTCGAACCAAATTTTTTCAGTTTCTATGGTTGTATCTGTTGCTTGAGTTTTATACATTATTACTAATCTACTGCCTAATTTGATTTTGTAAAAATAGCTGATTTTTTGATTGCTTGAGTTATCTTTAGGAGTACCAGAGTATAGATAGGTAAAGTCAATTTTAGCTTCATACTTTTAGACGGTCAGTTTCCCCAGTTCAAGTTTTAGTACAAATTTATCTTAATCCTTGTTTGTTCAAGATATTTTCTGCCCAAATTGTATCAGTTTTTGATAAAGCAGGAATAATTTTTTGTTGATAGTCAATTATTAAATCATAGCGTCCTTGGTCGTAAACTTGATGTAAAATACTTTGTAAATCTAGAATAATTTCTGAATCTTCTGGAAGTAGAGGCAAAGTAAAAACAGGAATCATATCTTGAATCTTAAAAGTATAGAGATATGCTTGAGGACGTTGATTACTAGGACTGACTAAAATGCAATAATCATGTTCTATATTTTGATTTAAGGTAATCATTGAATTACCTTGAGGTAGCAAATCTATTTCTACAAAATTTGTGTAGCTACTTAAAATCTGCTGACGTTTTTTTTCGTATTTTATCCGACCTTCTCCTGTATTTTTATTGATAGGGGAAATAATTTCAATTTCCGTAACAACTTCTCCCGTGCCAACTCTCCTAACTTCTAGATATCCTTGTTTAATTGTTTCTGCAAGAGCAAGTTCTATGGTTAAAGGTTGAGTAGAAGGCGCTGCAACAGCTAAATTAGACTCAGGAGATTTGATGGAAGTCTCAGAACTTTTAGCAATTATATTATCAGGAATACCAATAAGTGTAGATTTTTCTCCACTGGTTTCATAGATTCGCACTTCCACCGCAACTACATATTTAGGGGCTAACTTTGTGGTTTAATAAGCGAGAAATTTCCGTAATTAGCCAATGATGTCAACTTGACCAATAGGCTGAATCTTCTAAATAGGGATTCATTCCAGGGAAGGGTGAGGGCATTTTCAACAATTAACAATTAATAATTAATAATTAATAATTAATAATTAATAATTATTAATTACCTCTTCTGTAATAGAAGGATTGGAACTCAAGGAATTTTTCTTCTTTATTTATCCATGAATGGATAGGCTTTATACCTTAATATATCAGTAATATCTAAAAGTATTTTATACCAAAAAAATCAAAAGTTTTAGAGCCGATAATCCAATTTTAATTAACTTAGGTTTGAGCTTGTTTCTAGGTTCAACCAAAGAGAAAAAAATCGTTCTAGCCAATTTTCTACAACAGGTGCATACTGTAAATGTTTGTCAATTTGCTCCTCCCATGATTGCGCTCCAGGTAATTTTAATTTTTGTTCTGTTTCTGAATCTGTTGTAGCTGCCCACTCTTCCAAAACCATTTTTGACATTTCTGGGTGAAATTGGACGCCATAGGCGTTCTCACCATAGCGAAATGCCTGATTTTCAAACATCTCCCCTGAAGCAAGTTTTACTGCATTTGAAGGTAACTCAAAGCCTTCTCCATTCCAGTGATAAAAATACAGCTTGGAGTTAAAATACTTACTTCCAGCTAGGGTAGGTATAATCGGGTGATAACCTATTTCCACCCTAGCTTCAGAATGTCGTGTGACTTTTGCACCTAATGCTTTTGCCAATAATTGAGCGCCAAGACAAATACCAAGGAAAGGCTTACCTGATTCAATAAATTTAGGAATCCAATCTAATTCAGTTCTAATAAATGGTAAAGTTTCGCTATCGTTGGCACTCATAGAACCACCAAAACTAATAGCTGCCTCATACTCATTCATTGTAGAGGGTAATTGATATCCTTCGTTTAGGACTCGAACATCAAGTTCATAACCCCGTTGTTTCAGGATTTTTCCGACAGGACCAGGATTAGTGGTAGGTTTGTGAAATATAAACAGAATCTTTTTCACTTATTTACTTTGATGTGCTTTGGAACTTAAATAACCTTTTGAGGGGTAAAGAGCAATAATCTTTTGCAAAGCAGGGCGTTGGGCAACTTTTGTCGCAGTTCTGATAATGTTTTTAAACTGATTAAAGAATGACTCTGGGGGTAATGGGGATGAAGTTGGATCGTATAGTTCGTCTGGAATATGCCATATTGTCATCATTTGCATATAGATATCGCAAGCACTAAATCTATCGCCAATTAACCAAGGTTTATCTTTTAAGGCATCATCAATTGTTTGCCAACGAGACTTTAGATCCTGGGCTGCTTTTTCGCGAATTTTGGGTGCATCAGCAGGATCGGTGGAGAAACGTTCCCAATAATAGTAACGTGTATAAGTTTGATAAATCATGCTTGACATATAAAAAAGCCACTGGTTAAACAGATGGCGATCTGGATCGGAAACTGATGGAGAAAGAGCTGCTTCCGGATGTTTGTCTGCGAGATACATTACAATACCAGCACATTCGTACATAGTATGTCTATTGCCTAACAACAAAGCTGGCAACAAACCATTTGGATTCACCTTGAGGAAGTTTTCAGTTTTATGTTCTCCTGCTTCAATATCCACCAAATGCGTTTCATAATCCACCCCAATTTCTTCGAGAACTGCATGGGGTGCAAAAGATGAAGTTAGAGGATTCCAATAGAGTGTGTATTTTGCCATAGTGATTTATGATATTTAAACTTTTTTGACAAGATATTACCTGTTTTTTTTGAGCCACCAGACATTTCGATTAACTAACTTTTATGCTAGGAATTACAAAATTTTGATCATTGTTGGAGATGTCTATGGGCTATTTTTCAATTATTTTCTTTCAACCGAAATTCTACGTCTACAGTGTCTTCATCAAATCTAGCCGCATGCATTTTATTGGCCGGAATATAGTACCAATCTCCCACTCCAAAGCTTTGTTCTTGACCATCCATTATCAATGTAAATCCTCCCTCAGTAACTACCCCAAAGTTATCAGTTGTATGGCTATGAAAATCAGTGGTTATCCCTGCTTCATATGTGGCATAATAAATATCTACCTTATCCGTTTCCAAATGATAAACTATCTGTCGGCTATCAGGCTGCTCGGCAGCTACAAGATCTGTCAACTGTGGCAATGATTTAATTATTTCTGGAAATGGTAGTTGATCCATAAATACCTCTGATGTAGATTTTTAAGAAATTGAATTATGATTTTTCTTGTCTTCACAAATTATGCAATAGAGTACGCACTTTCATCAATATTTCTCCCAAACGATTTTTCCCACTCCCATCTTTACCACATCCCCAATAATAATCTTGAGGCGCATTTTCTACTATTAACTCATCCCCCGTACTCAGAAGAATTTCGCCAATATCTTTATGAGTTTGAAACTTACAAAGTAAACCTCGCTCCATCACATCCTCTTTAATTTCCTCCCAGTCTTTGCGGAGGGGACGACTACGCTCTCGTCCCATTTTAGCAGCATCGGCGGGAGTTTTAGCTAATCTAATTTCTTCGAGATGCTGAGTCCCCACAAATTTTTGGGCTTGGAAATAATGCTCTGAGGTTGGCCACCAGAGTCCATCAAGTTCAAAACCGTGGGGGGAAAAATTGGAAAAACAACCATAAGGCTGTTCTGTTTCATCAAAAAAGTAAATAGTCATTTCAGTTATCGGTTATAGCGCTAGGGAATAGGGAATATGGAACAGGGAACAGTATAATATCAAAGGGTTTCAGGATTTTGTCATCAATCTTTCTCCAACAAACGGAAGTGTAAAATTCCCCATTGCATATATCCTTGTTCGTAACGTTCGATCCAAGGTTGAATGCTATTTAAGGTTTTATCGGCAAATTCAGTTGAAGTCAATTTTACCACATCATTGTACCTTTTCTGTACTTCTTCCCGAAAACGTTTAAAAGAACAAGAAAACCAAGCAAAATTTGCTGAAATTGGTGTTAGGTTGTTGGGTTGTGCTGTCGCTTTAAATTTCGCGTAGCAAAACCCAACCTACTAGAATGACACAACTAATGGGTGTGCATTAGGGCGGGTTTATGTAAATCTGAGAGTAAACATTAAAATTCTAGCTCAAACCCGCCCCTACTATTGCACGATTTTAGCTATGTCACCCCAATACGACTCAGCTTAACTCATTTAATGTACCAATTCGATCGCTCGCTTAGTCAAAGCTTCAGCAGTTATACCATTAAAAGCCATCACCTGAGCAGCACTAGAAGCAGTCTCGCCACGACGCCAAGCAAAGGTATCCCGCTTAACCTGACTCCGTAACATAATTGGTTCCAACATCAAACTAGCGCCACCAGTCACACCTATTAAAGCATCACCGCCGAATAACTTCTCAAAACCAGCATCATCCAAAAATCCGCCATCAGCTTCAGAACAAGTATCCCAACCTGTATCCTGGGGACGATACAAACGCCGGGGGTTCATCACAGAAACGATGCGCACCCCAATACCCTCAGCTTCCAAAGCAGCAGCAGCTTCAAATACTGGAATTAATGGCATATCTCCCACCACTGCAAACACAACAGTCTGATCTCCTGCTACCTCTTCAAGAACAACAGCACCATCTTGTAAACCTTGTCTTGTCTGTTCAAAAGTAGTGCGAATAGGTAATGGTGACTTGCTAGCAGTAATAGTCACACCCTTATTCTTAGTCGTCAGCGCCCAGTCATAACAAACTTGAATACTATTAGCATCGGGTGGGAATAGAGCGAATACATTCCCATTTCGCATCATCGCTGCAAAATAAGCTTCAATTTCCGGACGTTGGTGTGTCCAACCATTACGCCCCTGTTCCAATGCACCCGCAGTAAATAATGTAATAGTCGAAGGGGTGAGATGACGTAATTCTGCCATTGCTTGAGTAACAGTTTGCCAAATAGGTACGCCGTTAATAGCAAAAGATTCATAAGAACACCAAACTGTCCGCGCTCCCATTAATGCTAAACCCGCTGCCATTCCAGCACAAGCATCTTCACTCAAAGGTTCGTAAACCTGACCTTTCGGACCTTGGAAATAAATGTCGTCGGTGGTAGGGTGAATAATTTTCAATGCTTGGTTAATATTATTAATACCTGATGCAGCGTTACCATCAGCATTAGTAATTAAGAAATGAGGGTCTTTTTGACCGACATGAGCTATTAATGCTCCCATTGCAGTTGTCGCAACTTTGGGGTCTCCACCAACAGCATATTCTTCTAAAGGTAGTTGACCTAATTCTGCTAGTGGGTACTCAAATTCCGTGACAACAGTTTTAGAAGCAGGACCGCCACCAGCACGTTCGCAATTTTTCCGTACTAACTCCCAACCTTCTACTGGTAGAGCGCGTTCCTTGAGAGCGTTCATAATTTGGGGACTATCGAGGGTGTCTTTCGGATAGAGGTTGTGAGATTTTGAACCTCTGGCGTGAACTCCTGCACCTTTGAGTTGTTTGATAATAAAAATCGTCAGTTTGCCACCAAGAGCAGATTTTGCTGCTTTGTCAACATTTTCTAATACTGCTTTGGTAAATTCCAGACGCTTTTCTAAGGAGAAGGCGCTGCTATCAATATAGTCGCCTGGTTGGTTTTGGTCGTCGAAGTCTTTAGCATCTACCAATATTACTTCCGCAAAACCGTTGCCTTTCCAGTAGGCAATCATTTCTTCATTAGTTTTAGTGGAGACCATGCTGTGATGTTCTTGACTATAACCGTTCCACACTAAAATAGGTAAAAAGTTAGTGACATCAGGATAGGCAGTGTTAAAGTGCGCCATACTGCTGACTGGATAGGGTTCTCCCAGACCACCGTCTCCCAAAGTGAAAGGGAATAGGGTGTCGCGATGTAATAATGCTGCTGCCATAGCGAAATGTTGCCCTTGTCCCAGTGGCCCAGCGGGGTTAAGTAATCCAGGAATACAGCCAGATAGGTGTCCGAGAAGTCCGTGCATTTCCCGGAAGCGATCGCGCATTTGTTGGACTGTGAAGATTTCCATATCTTCTAGGGAGCGATCGAGAAATACGGCGCTATAAAATCCGGGAGCGTGGTGTCCGACTTCTGTGAGAATATTTTTGTAGCCTAACATAACTAAGGCTGCATAAGCTTCAGCTTGACTGGCAAAACCACCAGGGTGTCCTGATGCTTTACTACCTGTCACTTGTAGCATTAGGTAACGGAGGGCGTCGGCGTAGAGAAGGGTTTGATATACCCCAGTAGGGTCGCTTGGTGAGGCGATCGCTTTACTACCTTCTGCTATTGCTGGTGTTTTGCCGTGGGTTTCAAAATCAGGCCAAGCTTCTCCGAAATATTGGATACCTTCGCAAAAATCTGGGACTGTTGTTGGTTTTGGGGTTGTTGCAGTCATGGCAATTTTCCTATATCTTTCTGTTTTTATTTCAGCTTAATAATAATTTAACATCTACGGGGATCGATGTTAATTGATTTTACTTGAGGGATTAATAAGTCTAGGCAATGTTGTTCAAGTTCTAGGCAATCAAAAAAATTAATAGTTACAATAATCAAAAAATCCAAAAGATAACTAAATTAAGAATATAGCAATGATACAACTGCCAGGTCCAAAATCTCCGGCTTTGATTCAAATCCTCCAGTGGGTGGCCCAACCCTTGACATTTATGGAAAAATGTGCAAAAGAATATGGCGACACATTTCAAGTAAAATTGAATGAACCAATTGTATTGATTAGCCATCCAAAGGCCATTGAGGAAATTTTCAAGACTAACCCAAAACAGTTTGACTGTGGTTCCGGTAATAAATATTTGCTACCACTGGTGGGAGCATTGACTTAATCAAAGAATAGCGATATTATAAGTAATAAAGCATACTATTAGACAGACTCTGTTTGCTGCGCATACAAAACACAAGTAAATGAAATCCATTAGAACCAAGCTCAAACTTAATAACAAGCAGAAAACTCTGATGGCTCAACACGTAGGCTACTCACGTTGGTGTTATAATTGGGGTTAAGTTTGTGGAATGCTGCGCCCCTGGCTGGTTATAAGCCTAATATTCGTATAATTAGAGAAGTTTTTACTAACCAGACAAAACCTTTATATCCTTGGATGAAAAACTTGTCATCTAAAGTTTACCAATATGCTTTCCGAAACTTAGGTGAAGCCTTCAAAAGATTCTTTAAAGGGTTAGGACAATACCCAAAGTTTAAGAAAAAAGGTAGGTCAAATTCATTCACAATTGATAATTCTGGAAAACCAATAGAATTAAATGGATGGAATCATAAATTACCTTTTATTGGATGGGTAAAAACTTATGAACCGATTGAAGCAACAACTAAAAAAATAACAATTAGTAGGCAAGCTTCGGATTGGTATCTCAGTTGTAGCTATGAATTTAATGCCATAAACACACCGAAAACAACTGATATCATAGGTGTAGATTTAGGTATAAAAACCTTAGCTACTTTAAGTGATGGAAAAGTATTTGAAAGTGTGAAATCGTATCAGAAATTTGAAGCTAAGTTGTCTAGGCTGCAATACCTAAATCGTCATAAAAAGATTGGTTCAGCTAACTGGCAAAAAGCACAACTGAAGATAGCTAGCCTACATAGGCGAGTAGCTAACATCCGTAAAGACTCGCTTCATAAATTGACAACACATTTAGCCAAGAACCACGGCACTGTTGCTATTGAAGACCTTAATGTCTCTGGAATGTTAGCAAATCACAAACTAGCTAAAATCAGTTAGCAGATAGTGATTTTATGAATTCAGGCGACAGCTTGAATATAAAACTCAGTGGTACGGCTCTGAGCTAGTAGTTGTTGATAGATTTTTCCCGTCATCAAAAACTTGCTCTAACTGCGGTCACGTCCAAGATATGCCCCTACACCTTAGAACTTATAACTGTCCTGACTGTGGGTTATCAATAGATAGAGATTTAAACGCCAGTATTAATTTGAGAGATGCGGTCGGCTTGACCGTTAATGCCTGTGGACGGAGTGCTGCCGACAGTTCCGGTGGAAGCAGGAAGTAAACATGAAAATGTCACTTTTTATGACGTTTTATATCGGTTTTATGAAGCAGTCCGTGGGGAAAATTTATCAAAGAAAGGGAAGAGATTTACGAGTTATTGTGTGCAGAAATTTCTGAACGTCGTCAAAAACTAGATACTGAAAGCTCTGACATTTTGACAATGCTTTTGTTAGCGCGGGATGAAGCAGGGGAAGGTATGAGCGATATAGAATTGCGGGATGAGTTGATGACCTTACTCTTAGCAGGACATGAAACCACAGCAACAGCATTAGCTTGGGCTTTTTACTGGATTCACCACCAACCAGAAATTTGTCATAAGCTATTACAAGAATTGGCAACTCTTGGGGATGCTCCAGACCCAATGACAGTTATTAAGTTGCCCTATATGAATGCAGTTTGTAGTGAAACCCTGCGTATTTATCCAGTGTTAGAATTAGCTTCTCCACGAGAAGCAAAATCACCAATAACAATAATGGGTCAAACATATCCACCAGGAATAATTTTAACTCCCTGTATTTATCTAACTCATCACCGAGAAGATTTGTATCCGGAACCCAAAAAATTTAAACCAGAACGATTTTTAGAACGTCAATACTCTGCTTACGAATTTTTACCTTTTGGCGGTAGTAACCGACGTTGTATAGGAGCAGCATTTGCCATGTTTGACATGAAATTGGTATTAGCAACTATTCTGAGAAACTATAATTTAGTATTAGTAGAGAAACAACCAATCAAAACAGAACGTCGCGCTGTAACTTTAGCTCCAGCAGGTGGAGTGAAAATGGTTATGACTGGAAAACGTATGCAGGTAGAAACAAAATCTCCTTCTGTGGCAACTGTATAGAACCCCTGAAGGGAGCTATTTAAAAGTAGAGGGGGAGGTAGGGAGATGGGGTGATGGGGTGATGGGGTGATGGGGTGATGGGGTGATGGGGTGATGGGGTGATGGGGTGTATTAAATATCTCCCACTCATATAGCGGTTGAATAGTCGTCCCTATCGACGATAGGAAGCAATCTCCGCGCACCCCTGAGATTGCTATCTGTTCCGGAATGCTCCGCAAACCTTCCACGGAGTGTAAGTCGCAATGACGCAGGCTATAGTAATTATCCGGATTCTATATCATCCCATCATCAAATCAATTATTACCCCTGAGTGTATCAATTAATTCTCCTGAGAACCTATTTTTTGGAGATACCAAATGGCTTCTATAAAATATTGTTAAACTGAAGGAAGTTAACAGTAGTTTGAATTTTTCACTCTCCTGTTAACTTCCAACATTAAATAGTCTAAAAATTCACCATTAACTAACATGAAATCAATCAAAGGACCCAAAACACCAGCCATGGTACAACGAATGCAATGGATTTTAAACCCAGTTCAAACAATGGAAACCTGTGTTAAAAAATATGGAGATATCTTCCAATTAAAAATCGGCGTAGGTGGTCAACCTCTAGTGTATCTGAGTAACCCAGAAGCTATACAGGAGATATTGACAAAAGATAATAATGAATATAATGCTCCAGCTAGCCCAATTTTAAAATCAATGTTTGGGGAAAAATCAATGATTTTGTTAGAAGGCGACCGCCACCGTCGAGAGCGCAAACTATTAATGCCTCCTTTTCACGGCGACAGAATGAGGAACTATGGAGAATTAATCTGTAACCTGACTAAGCAAACTGCCAAAGAATTACCCATAGGTGAAAAATTCATTGCCCGTCAACTAATGCAAAAAATTACTCTGCAAGTAATACTGCAAGCAGTTTTTGGTTTATATGATAGCCCCCGACTCTCAGAAATCAAATCTATATTAGCAAATTTTCTAGAACTCACTGCTTCACCATTGCGTTCGACTATAATATTTTTCCCATTTTTACAACATGATTTAGGTCCTTGGAGTCCTTGGGGTCGATATCAACGTAAAATGCAACGACTGGATGAACTCCTATATGCAGAAATTAATGAACGTCGCGGTCAACTAGATCCAAATCGTACTGATATTCTCACATTGATGCTGTTGGCACGAGATGAGGAAGGCCAAGAGATGAGCAACCAAGAAATCCGCGATGAGCTGATGACCATGTTAATTGCTGGTCACGAAACTACAGCAACAGCTCTTGCTTGGGCAGTTTATTGGGTTCACAAACAACCAGAAGTATATCAGAAGTTAACGGAAGAGTTGGAAACTATGGAAACGGATGTCGAACCCATGACAATTTTCCGTTTACCCTATTTGACAGCAGTTTGTCAGGAAACCTTGCGAATATATCCAGTGGGAATGCTAACATTTCCTCGCGTACCAACAAAACCTGTAGAGTTGCAGGGTTATCAGTTGGAAGCAGGTACAATGATTAATGGTTGTATTTATTTGACTCACCGACGGGAAGATTTATATCCAGAACCAAACAAGTTTAAGCCAGAACGGTTTTTGGAGCGAAAATTTTCTCCTTATGAATATTTGCCTTTTGGAGGTGGTAGTCGTCGTTGTCTGGGAATGGCATTAGCAAATTTCGAGATGCGTTTGGTATTGGCAACATTAATGTCTCATTTTGAGATGGAATTAGCAGAAAATCGACCTGTGAAACCCCAACGTCGAGGATTGACTTTAGGACCAGCGGGTGGTATAAAAATGCTGATGAAAGGGGAACGCAAGCAGGTAGAAAAGAAATCTGCCTCGGTTGCAACTGTATGATTATAACTTAGGCATAAACCGGGTTGATAAGCGAAATGTCGTGGTTCAAACAACAATATCACGGCAATAAACCCGGTTTCTTGGTTGCGCGTGCGTAAGTCCTGATAATATATTGTTAAACTATATGAAGTTAACAGTAGAGTGAAATGCTCATGCTTACTGTTAACTTCTGCCACTAAATAGTCTAAAAATTAACCAGTAAATAACATGAAATCAATCCCGGGACCAAAAACACCAACTCTGTTCCAGAAAATTCAATTTATTCTCAACCCCCTTAAGACTTTTGAATCGAATGCCAAGAAGTATGGAGATATTTTTACCATGGTAGCTGATATAGGTAAAGCAGTAATAGTAAACAACCCAAAAGAGCTACAGCAATTATTGACAAAAGATGATGGAAATGAGTATGAGGTTCCTGGTCCGAAACCTCTCAAACCATTGTTTGGAGGAAACTCAATATTTGCCTTAGAAGGCGATCGCCACCGCCGAGAACGTAAACTACTCATGCCACCCCTTCATGGGGATAGAATGCGTAACTATGCAGAGTTAATCCGTAACATCACCCAAGAAACGGCGAGTAAATTAGTAGTAGGTAAAATATTTATCGCGCGTAAACTAATGGAAGAAATTACGATGCAAGTATTACTCCAGGTTGTCTTTGGTTTATATGATAGCCCCCAGTTATTAGAAATCAGGTCGATGTTGACAGATTGGATTCAATTTACGGCTGACCCGCTTCGAGCTAGTATATTATTCTTTCCCTGGTTGCAAAAGGATTTAGGCCCTTGGAGTCCTTGGGGTAAGTATCAGCGTCAACAACAAAAACTTGATGAACTCCTCTATGCAGAAATTGCTACTCGCCGCGCTCAACTCGATCCGAATTGTACTGATATCCTAACTCTCATGCTATTAGCGCAGGATGAAGAAGGTCAAGGTATGACTGACCAAGAAATTCGGGATGAGTTATTGACACTGTTATTTTCTGGTCACGAAACCACTGCAACAGGTTTGACTTGGGCAATTTATTGGCTCCACAGGCAGCCAGAAGTATATCAAAACCTAATGCAGGAATTGGCAACTGTAGAAGCGGATACTGACCCAATGACAATTTTCCGTTTACCCTATCTCACAGCAGTTTGCCAAGAAACCTTACGTATATATCCACCGGTAATGTCTACATTCCTACGTCAGACAAAAAAAACTGTGGAGTTGAATGGTTATCAATTGGAAACTGGTACAAATCTTCACGGTTCTATTTATTTGACTCATCACCGAGAGGACCTGTATCCAGAACCAAAAAAGTTTAAGCCAGAGCGATTTTTAGAGAGGCAGTTTTCTCCCTATGAATATTTGCCGTTTGGAGGAGGTCAACGTCGCTGTATTGGTACAGCACTAGCAAATTTTGAGATGCGTTTGGTATTGGCGACGCTGTTGTCTAATTTTGAGATGGAATTGGCAGATAATCAGCCTGTGAAACCCCAACGTAGAGGATTTACTTTAGGGACTTCAACTGGAGTAAAAATGCTGATGAAAGGGGAATACAAGCAGGTAGAAAAGAAATCTCCCTCCGTTGCAGTTGCATGATTATAACTTAGGCAAAAACAGGGTTTATAAGCGAAATGTCGTGGTTCAAACAACAATATCACGGCAATAAACCCGGTTTATTGGTTGCGCGTGCGTAAGTCATGATGATATATTGTTAAACTATATGAAGTTAACAGTAGAGTGAAATGCTCATGCTTACTGTTAACTTCTGTCACTAAATAGTCCAAAAATTTACCATTAACTAACATGAAATCAATCCCTGGACCAAAAACACCAGCCATTGTACAACAAATGCAATGGACTTTAGACCCAGTTCAAACAATGGAAACCTGCGCTCAAAAATATGGAGATATCTTCATGTTACAAGCTGGTTTAAGTAATTCCGCTACAGTGTATGTAAGTAGTCCAGAAGCTCAAAAAGAGGTATTGACTAAAAAGAATCAGTATGAAGCCCCCAGTAATATGATTTTGAAATCTTTGCTAGGGGAGAAATCAATGATTGTGCTAGAAGGCGATCGCCACCGCCAAGAACGCAAATTATTAATGCCTCCCTTTCATGGAGACAGAATGCGGAACTATGGTGAGTTAATGCGTAACATTACCAAAGAAGCAGCCAGCAATTTAACAGAAGGTAAAACATTTATTGCGCGTCAACTAATGCAAGAAATTACGATGCAGGTGATAATTCGAGCTGTTTTTGGTCTACAGGATAGCCCCCGGTTATCACAAATCAGGTCAAGCTTAGGAGATTTTGTTCAAATGATCGCATCTCCAGTCCGAGCTAGTTTATTGTTTTTTCCCTGGTTGCAAAAGGATTTAGGTCCTTGGAGTCCTTGGGGTAAGTATCAACTTCAACAACAAAAACTTAATGAACTCCTGTATACAGAAATTGCTACTCGCCGCTCTCAACTAGATCCGGATCGTAATGATATCTTTACCTTAATGCTATTAGCACGAGATGAAGAAGGTCAAGGTATGACAGATCAAGAAATTCGGGATGAGTTGATGACCATGTTGTTTGCTGGTTACGAGACTAGCGCAACAACTCTAGCTTGGGCCGTTTATTGGATTTACAAACAACCAGAAGTATATCAAAAGCTGATGCAGGAGTTGGAAACCCTAGAGATAGATACTGCTGATCCAATGACAATTTTTCATTTACCCTATTTGACAGCAGTTTGTCAGGAAACCTTACGACTATATCCGGCAGGAATGTTTACATTTCCTCGTCGGACAAAACAACCTGTCGAGTTGCAGGGTTATCACTTGGAAGCAGGTACAATGATTCAGGGTTCTATCCATTTAACTCACCAACGGGAAGATTTGTATCCAGAACCGAAAAAGTTTAAGCCAGAGCGATTTTTAGAACGACAATATTCTCCTTATGAATATTTGCCTTTTGGAGGTGGTAGTCGTCGTTGTTTAGGAATGGCACTAGCAAGTTTCGAGATGCGTGTGGTATTGGCAACGTTGTTATCTAATTTCGAGATGGAATTAGCAGAAAATAAACCTGTAAAACCTAAACGTCGAGGATTAATTGTCGGACCTGCTGGTGGAGTAAAAATGCTGATGAAAGGCGAACGCAAGCAGGTAGAAAAGAAATCTCCCTCCGTTGCAGTTGTATGATTATAACTTAGGCAAAAACAGGGTTGACAAGCGAAATGTCGTGGTTCAAACAACAATATCACGGCAATCAACCCGGTTTCTTCGTTGCGCGTGCGTAAGTCATGATGATATATTGTTAAGCTATATGAAGTTAACAGTAGAGTGAAATGCTCATGCTTACTGTTAACTTCTGCCACTAAATAGTCTAAAAATTAACCAGTAAATAACATGAAATCAATCCCTGGACAAAAAAAACCATCCCTATTCCAGAAAATTCAATTTATTCTCAACCCCCTTAATACTCTTGAATCATACGCCAAGCAGTATGGAGATATTTTTACCGCCGTAGTTACTTTACCTAAACAAGTACAAGTATTAGTCAGTAGTCCACAAGCTTTGCAGCAGATATTAACAAAGGATGAGAATGAGTATGAAACTTTTGGTAGTCCAATTTTACAATCAATGCTTGGGGAAAACTCAATTTTGTCCTTGACAGGCGATCGCCACCGCCGAGAACGTAAATTATTAATGCCTCCCTTTCATGGCGACAGAATGCGGAACTATGGTGAGTTAATCTGTAACATAACCAAAGAAGCCGCTAGCAATTTAACAGTGAGTAAAACATTTATTGCTCGTAAACTGATGCAGGAAATTACGATGCAGGTGATACTCCAAGCTGTGTTTGGTCTATATGATAGTCCCCGGTTATCACAAATTAGGTCAATATTGGCAGATTGGCTTGAACTCACAGCTACCCCGCTCCGAGCTAGTTTATTATTCTTGCCTTGGTTGCAAAAGGATTGGGGTGCTTGGAGTCCTTGGGGTCAATATCAGCGGCTACTTAAACAACTAGATGAACTTCTCTATGCAGAAATTGCCACTCGTCGCGCTCAACTAGATCCAAATCGTACTGATATCCTGACCTTAATGCTATTAGCACAAGATGAAGAAGGTCAAGGTATGACAGACCAAGAAATTCGGGATGAGTTGATGACCATGTTAGTTGCAGGTCACGAAACTACTGCAACAGCTCTAGCTTGGGCAGTTTATTGGGTATACAAGCATCCAGAAGTATATCAAAAGCTAATGCAGGAATTAGCAACTCTAGAAGCAGATACTGACCCTATGACAATTTTCCGTTTACCCTATTTGACAGCAGTTTGTCAGGAAACCTTACGCATATATCCAGTAGCAATTTTCACAACTTTTCGTCGGACAAAACAACCTCTTGAGTTACAAGGTTATCACTTGGAAGCAGGTACAATGATTCAGGGTTGTATTTATTTGACTCACCAACGGGAAGATTTATATCCAGAACCGAAAAAGTTTAAGCCAGAGCGATTTTTAGAACGACAATATTCTCCTTATGAATATTTGCCTTTTGGAGGTGGCAGTCGTCGCTGTTTGGGAATGGCATTAGCAAATTTCGAGATGCGTTTGGTATTGGCAACTCTATTATCTAATTTTGAGATGGAATTAGCAGAAAATCAACCCGTGAAACCTAAACGTCGAGGAATAACTTTAGGACCTGCGGGTGGAGTAAAAATGCTGATGAAAGGGGAACGCAAGCAGGTGGAAAAGAAATCTCCCTCCGTTGCAACTGTATAGAACCCCTGAAAGGATCTATTTAAAATTATAGATTGAGAGTAGGGGAGCAGGGGAGTGGGGATAGGGACGTTGCATAAGGGCGTCCGTACGGGAGTGTGGAGAGATGGGGAGATGGG
>NZ_JBNHEQ010000338.1:7215-22363 GCF_050016015.1 Dapis hubbardiae BLCC-M172 | reverse complement strand
TTAACTTCTTTCTGGGGAGAAGTTGCGATCGCAACATTCATGCAACAAAGCCGTTGTCAATGAAATCCTTTAAAACCAAGTTAAAAGTTAATAATCAGCAAAAAACAATTCTTGCTCTTTCCGCAGGTGTAGCTAGGCACGCTTACAACTGGGGATTAGCAACTTGTATTAGTGATTATCAAGAAACGAAAAAACGCCCTAGTGCAATTACTTTGCATAAACGTTTAGTAGCTGAAGTTAAACCAATCAATCCTTGGTACTATGAAGTATCAAAATGTGCCCCAAGGGCAAGCATTAAGAGATTTAGAAAGGGCATTCAAAAACTTTTTAACTATTCGGGGACGTGGATTTCCGAAATTTAAGAAAAAAGGGAAAAAAGATAGTTTTTATCTAGAAGGAAGTATTAAAATCTGCCAAGGAAACAAGATCAAACTACCAAGAATAGGAATAGTAAAAACTTATGAAATCTTACCATCTTACAGAGTAAAAAATGTGATAATATCTAAACGCGCAAATAATTGGTACATCAGCTTTAAATATGATTATGAACCAACCCATACTGGCAAAAGCGGATGCGACCCCGCGACGACGAAAGTCGCAAGGGAATGCGCACCAAGAGAGGGAACGCCGACCAAGAGAGGGAACGCGCACCAAGCAAACGAGATGTTATCGGTGTAGATGTAGGCATAAATACTCTAGCAACTTGTAGCGATGGCACACCCTTTGCCAACCCTAAAGCCTATAGGCAAGCTAAAAAACGACTAACTCGTTATCAACGCCGTGTCAACAAAAAAGAGCCAGGCTCTTTTAACAGAGCCAAAGCCGTAAAAAGACTTGCCATACTTAACAAAAAAGTAGCAGATATCAGAGCAGACACACTCCATCAATTGACAACATGGGCGAGCTTTGAACCACAGCACCATAGTCATAGAAGTATGACAATGTAAGTGGAATGCTCAAAAAGCGGTGCGACCCCGCGACGACGTTAGCGAAGCTCCTCTGCAAGAGGCAAGTCGCAAGGGAACGCGCACCAAGAGATCATAAATTAGCAAGTGCTATAGCAGACTGTGGTTTTTATGAATTTAAGCGTCAGCTGACATACAAGTGTGAGTGGTATGGAAGCCAGCTCGTGATAGCTCCTAGATTTTATCCAAGTTCTCAAATATGTTCTCATTGTGGGTATCAACAAAAAATGCCGTTGAATGTGAGAACTTATAAATGTAGTGAATGTGGTTTCACTGCTGACAGAGATTTTAATGCTGCAGTCAACTTGGAAAACTATGTGCATTAGTAGCTTGAGTTTCAGGCGATGTTAAGCCTGTAGAGAGAAGAAGGTTGCAGACTGCGGTCGGTGATTCTCAATGAAACAGGAAGCTAGCTCCAAAGTTCATGCGTTCGCGCGTGGGTAAGTTTGGGTAAGTTTAGTAGAACGGAACCGTTTCTTAGATACCACTAGAAATAGGGGCTTGCATAAATGGGGGATGATTTTAATAGTTTTGTGGAATGAGCATCTTGCCCGTTCCTTATAGAAGCCCTAAGCGTATCTCCAGAAAATAGCTTCTGGTGGAGAATTAATTGATAAAAAATGGGTAATAATTGATTTGATGATGGGATGAGTGGCAGATATCTAATACACCCCATCTCCCCATCTCCCCCACTCCCCCACTCCCGTACGGGCGATTTCGTTTCCTGCGGAATGCTGCGCAAACCGAATGCTGTCGCTTTCCGCGTAATTACGAGCATTCCGTAGGAAATCGCCCCTACTCTCAATCTATAATTTTAAATAGATCCCCTTAGGGTTCTATATTTTTGGGCCGGTAGGAACAGGCATCCTGCCTGTCCCACTTATATTCATCCCGCCCCTGAGCAATGCCAGAAATAGGGTTTATCAAGTCAGATTTGATATCAAATCCGCTTAATTCGGTATAAAAAAATCTTCCATCTTCAGGCATTGCCAAATCTTCCTAGCTCTCCCCATCTCCCCATCTCCCCATCTCCCCATCTCCCCACACTCCCCACACTCCCCACCCTTCCCATCCTTCCCACACTCCTTATCTAAATTACACCGATGCTACCGGATTTGATATGACTTCAGTCAGGAGCTAGCAAAAAAAACAGAGTATAAGTTTAAAGAAAGTCACCTGGGTAGAGTAGGAAGAAATATTGTTAGCGAATAGCAATAAAAAATTTAGTATAATTAGTATCAGTTTCTCAATTAATTTTCACCATTAATTACTGAGATATTATTCTACACATTTTTATATTTTTTGCCATTAAAAATTTTGGAAAATGTCTCTCTAATACCTACTATTTTTTAACATTTATATTTAATCAATTTATGAATAAGTTCAGAAGTAACTTGACAAATAATTTTGTCTCTGTATTGAATATCAAATGATTCACGATAATTATTATCTCCAAATCTTCAAATAACAATTAGGCATACTAAACACTAAATTTGCAACTTCAACTATTCTCTTAATTCAATATCTTAAGATTTATTTAATATTTTTCCTGGATTCAGTAATTAGTAATTAATTAATCCTGAAAATACATAGATTTTTGACTACAAAATAATATTTTCAAATACAAATGAGTATTTATGCTTATATTATTTTTTACCTAAATATTTAATAAAATTTAGTGATTATACTGAAAGTTTATTTATAAATGTAGAGGAAGTTTTCCTAGTATTTTAAGGCATTGATATAGTACAATAAAAAGTATCAACTCAAAAGCAAATAAATTATGAAGAAAGCTATAACTATCTTGGGTATTAGTGCAATCTTGTTATCTTTTACAACTATTGCTAAAGCACAATCCAATAACCCTAATAACCCTGAAACCAAAGCAACTATATCTGGAGAGTCTCTCAAAACAGTAGAAGGCAGATCAATTACTAATGATAATTACCGTACATATATTGATGAGCCAGAATCTAGTAATTCTTCTAATCAGGGAATTAAACCTTATGAACTGCGTCGTCAAGAGCAAAACGTAGAAGTGATTCCTGGAGTCTCTATTCCTGTCAACCCAGATGAGCGTCAAGTAGAAAACCCCCTAGAAGAATATACTTTAGACGGCGATCAATCTGGAAAAGGATTCAAATTGAAATTAGGAATTTAGAAATTATTGATGCTATCAAATTTTTGGGAATACTTTGCAAATTATAGATTTAAGAGAAAATAACATATGAGGAACTGATTATTATCAGTTCCTCATTTTTGATAGAATCAGAAATAGACAGTATGATTTTTCTAGAACCCTAGAAACCGGGTTTATATTAGATGCCGATATATACTGACATCTGTCTCCAACAAACCCGGTTTCTTATAACACCAGAGCGATTATTTGATAGCTAGGTTCACCAACGCCGAAATTATCATGAAACGTTCCTACTATCTTCTCAAGAAGTAGAAGTTTAGCCTTTTATTTGAGCGAGCATTGCAGCCTCATCCCAATAGGAAGATAGTTTTTGAATTGTACCATTTTCATTAATCTCAAACACACTAATTCCCTCTGCAACTGCCTCCTTACCATTTTTGGCAACTACCTGCATCTTCCATTTAACTGCTGCTCCATTACCTGCAATAAATATATTGTTTGGTGTCAATTCTAATTTTGCATAGAACTTCGAGAATAGCGCAAATAATTTCTCACCGTCTGACTTTGCATTCATTGGTGGTTTATCAACAGGGTCATAGATAACAGCGTCTTCAGCAAAAATTTCTAACCATCCTTGAGCATTCATCGCTGTCATATTTGTGAAGTAAGAGTTTACCACTTTTTCGATAGTTTCTTTTGTCATTTTTGAGTTTGATTTAGTAGGTGTTTATCGTCGAAATAAGAGATTGAATGTATCAGGAAAGATAAAAATGAGATAGGGAATAGGGAGTAGGGAGTAGGGAGGAAGAAATCAACACATTTCTCACTTCAAAATCTAGGAATATATTTACCTCATATCTCTCTACCTACTGGATTTCAATTCTTTGAAGTATTACCAATTTGGGATTTTAGTAACTATTCATTCTCTTAATACTTATTTTACAAACAGTCTCTCATAGTTACTATACCAAGTTAAGATAATTAGTTACAATCAAAAATTATTCTGTTGGATTAACAGATTAAGAATATAATTGATGATATTTAATAATTTATATAGCAGTTCTCTGATAAATAAGATACGATATTTTATTACCAAAACCAGGAAGTCCAAAGTCTCTCTTTGGATAGGGGATGAAAAGATAAGAGTTCATTATGTCAATCCCGATGGTGAGCGCCAGAGGTACTGTTTTCGGCTGTCGCCGACATGAAACGCTCCGCGACATGTTTGCGGAGCATTCCCTATACGAAAAAACACAGTTCCTCTACAGGAGGCTAACTGTTTAGCGTTCCGCACAACGCGCGTTAACGCTACGCGACATGTTTGCGGAGCATTCCCTATACGAAAAAACGCAGTTACGACCATAGGAAGCTAACTGATAACTGAAATGACCTGTTGCCAAAAAAAAAGGGAGTAATCTTACTGAAAAAGCTAGCTGAGATACTCCCTTGTTTAATTCAAAGTTTTTATTCGATTTTGTTTTTCTGATTTGTCTTGGTTTTAAACCCAATTCAGACCTCCTAAAATAAAGGTGATTCACTCGTATTACCTAGAAAATATATCTATCCCTAAGTGATGCTCGGAAAGCAATTGATTAAACACTGGCCATTTGTAACCAATCAAATATTTTGTCCAATTGCTGCAATGTTACTAGGCCATATTGCCAAAGTACCATCGGTAATTGATTAGAATCTTCTTCCTGATGTCGTAAAGCAGTGGCTATGGCAGAATCTGGGATGGACAACTCCCACTTCAAGAATTTGATTAACTGAGCTTGTTTTGTAGACATGATTAAAAGTTTTCTCCAGTAGTATCTTAAAAAAATTTTCAAACAGGTTTTATTTATCACGATACCTAGTATCAATTATTATTCAGAAAGCCTCAGTGACTCTCATCTTTTAATCATGTGAGATATCTCAGTTTTGTCAATGATTCAGATCACAATTTTGTTGTAGAGAATACTAAATTGTAGTGCTGAGTCTTAGGGAGCAATGAGATTTTTTGATTCACCCTTGATACATTTCAATATCTAAAAATTATTATTAATTCAAGTCTCAGTAGAGGTAAGCGTGGAAAACTATACTTTTTATGAGTAGTAAATATAAAGTAAATATCCAATCAAAAGACCAGGAAATCCACATTTTCTATGATCTAATCAAAATTCTATAATAGAGCATTACTAGGGTAATGATCGAGGAATTTTAGAAATTTCTTACAGGAGACCATAATTACATTACCCTCAGTGATATTACCGTTATAAGTAATAATAGCTTTGATTACTTATCAGTAGGGTTTGTGATTAGAAGTCTTATAAGTGAGGATAGGAGTCAGGAGTCAGGAGAAATCGGGAATTACAGAGAATTTAGGAAGAAGAATTGTCCCTATTTTCAGCCTCCTACTTCAGTAGGAGGTACTGAATAACTGTTAACTGATAACTGAAATTATCTACTTACCTGATTTAGGAGACTTCTTTAATTCTGATTCCTCAGATTTGAGCGCTTCATCCAGGACAATACGAGCTTCTTCTGCTTTCTCTTTTGCTTCTCTATAGCGTAAATTAGCCACAGCAAAAATTTTCAGCGTCTTAAAACCGTCTTTAAGATTAGCAATTTCTTCAACTGTTACAGGTTCATCTGTAAATAGTACCTCAATTGCAGAACGAATTTTTAATGCCTCTTCTCTAGACTCTACAACCTTCATCTTCAGTGCTGCAAAATCGCTAAGTATCTGTACTGCTTGAGCAACAGCATCTTCTTCCTCAGAAGTAATCTCCTTTAATTCTTTTGATTCTTTGACCTCAATAAACTGCTCCGGACTAAATCCATTTTCTAATTCTGTCGGTATTTCACCAGAGTCCATCATTTCCACAAGCTTGTCCATAGCTTTCTGACGGGCCTTTTCTGAATCTTTACCTCTAACAGTTATGATTGTATCTGGATTCTGAGGCAAGGTATAACTAACCATAATCTGACTAAACTTTTAGGTATTAAGTATAATCAATATACAATAAAAATAATGATATTATTTTAAAGAAAGCTAACTAGAAATAATCAATAATTTTTGTTTTCCTAAATTATTCTAGACGATCTAGAGGCAAATTTCAAAAGTAGTTAGCCGATATAAAACCGATTATTACCGAATAATATCATGTCCGCTAGCATCGGTATTGTATAGCAAAGGTAGGGAACAGGGAACACAGAAGGTGGGAACAGGGAACAGGTAGGAAGGCTTAATATCAAGCAACAAAAAAACTTAAATTTCCTGTAAATATTTACGCTTGGGTTTACACAAACGATATAAACGGACATAATATAATTAAGGTTTAAATCCTCTCCTTGAAAGGAGAAACAATAGGTGTTGGTGAATCAAGCTATGAAATCTAAATTTGTCTAAAGATAAAATGCTTTTTAATTAGGATTAATTAGGAGTTAGATAATTGCCATTAAAAAAAAATCATAGCCACGCATCACCAACGCCAAACAATAAATTTATTTTTCTTTTATTCAATCCAATCCGTTTTAGGGAGAGGTAATTATCAGGGTACATCTCAATGCATGAAGAAAGCCAAAAAATTATTGCTTTTAGGGAATAGGGAACAGGGAATAGAAAAAAAGTATTTTTGCCAATATGAGATGCACCCAATTATCCATTATCAATTATCCATTATCAATTATTGAAGGTATCCTGATGTACACAGTGCATAATCTCAATCTGAAGTTTCAATTTCACTAACGATGCTAAATGGATGGCTCAGAAAACTACATAAATTATCCCCAGTTAGGCAAATACTTACCTATTTGGATAGTGCTAATCCTACCTCTGAGAATTGTAGAGACTTAACAAATCTCTCCTATCCACAGTGGCAACATCGTTTTTTAATTGCTCGACTAAATTTAGCATTGTGGCTAGCTTTTTTCTTCTTTTTAAGTAGAACTATACTCAATCTAATCTTGTTTATACAAGGTAAATATCTTATTTTAGAAGAGTGGCTAATTGCCAGAATTTTAGTACATTCAATTCTAGTTAGCTGTATATTGCTACTGCGAACTGCTTGGGGTCATCGTCATCTAGGTCTGATATTTCTGAGCTTTTCTTGGACTGTGACAATGATTGAGCAAATTTCAGATACAATTACAGGAAATGTTAATCCTGAATTTTTTGTCTGGATGTTGACTTTCTTTACTCAGGCAACTTTAATTCCTGTCAGATGGTTTCTCCATCTTATATCTCAAATCACTATTTTAGGTTACTACTTCAGCGTGAATCAAATTCTTGGTTTAGATATAGCACCCTCTGATTGGAATTTTGTTAAGATGTGTTTTGGCGTCTTCTGGGTATGTTTAATTTGCGATCTATCTGTATATTTATATGAGTCTCTACAAAAAACTGAATTTAATACCAAATTACAGCTAGAAGCAGCATATCAAAAATTACATTCAACTGAAGATAGGTATCGCAGCATTCTGGAGAACTCAGTTGAAGGTATTTTTCAGTCTACACCGGATGGGCGTTATATATACAGTAATCCTACTTTAGCCAAGATATTTGGTTACGACTCACCAGAGCAACTGATGGTACAAGTTAATGATATTGGCAAGCAAATTTATGTTAACTCTAGTCGTCGAGATGAGTTTCTGAATTTGATTAATAGGGATGGAACAGTATTAAAATTTGAATCTCAAGCTTATCGTGCGGATGGCAGTATTTTCTGGATTTCTGAAAATGCAAGAGCAGTGTACGATCAACAAGGTAAACTCATTGCTTATGAAGGTGATATTGAAGATATTACAGAACGTAAATGGGCGGAAGCAGAAATAAAGAAAGCACTGGAAATAGAAAAAGACCTAAATCAACTTAAGTCCCAATTTATTTCTATGGCATCCCATGAATTTCGTACTCCTTTAACGACCATATTAGCTTCCGCAGAAGCATTAGAACACTATGGTCATAAATGGAATGAAGAAAAAAAATTGATTTATTTGCATCGTATTCAAGCTACAGCTCAACACATGACAGGGTTGGTGAATGACATATTAGTTATTGGCAAGACAGAATCAGGTAATTTTGATTTTAACCCATCACCATTAGATTTAGAAAGGTTTTGTCAAGATACTATAGAAGATATTAAACTCAACATTGGTAGTCAATATTCCCTTGATTTTATCGTTCAAGAAGCCAAGCAAGTAACTATAAAAAAATCCCCAGATATAAGCATTTTAAAGAAAATATTAAACTTAGATTCAAACCAGCAAAATCAGGGGGAAAATTATTCAACGCTATTAGCACAAAATCAATTCCCACAACAAATACCTGAAGTAGTTTTCATAGATAGAAAGTTGTTGCAACATATCCTGTATAATTTACTTTGGAATGCGGTCAAATATTCACCCCAAGGTGGTCAGGTGTACCTCAAACTTTCTTACTTAAATAACTATGCAATTTTTCAAGTCCAAGATGAAGGTATTGGTATTCCAGAAGCAGAACAAAAATACCTATTTGACTCTTTCTATCGCGCTCAAAATGTTGCCGATATTGCTGGTACAGGATTAGGACTTACTATTGTCAAAAACTTTGTATATTTACATAGAGGTCAGATTTTTCTAGAAAGTGAAGTTGGGGTTGGTAGTACATTTACTGTCATATTACCATTGAATTTAGCAAAGGAAAATATAGATGAAAAAAATTCTAGTGATTGAAGATGATAAATCAATTTTGACAATCATTACAGATATTTTAGAAGCAGAAGATTTTGTGGTAATAGGAGCAAAAAATGGCATAGTAGGAATAGAAAAGGCTCAACAAGAAGTTCCAGATTTAATTATTTGTGATGTGATGATGCCGGAAGTTGATGGGTATGGAGTATTAAAATCATTACGAGAAAATTTAGTAACAGAAGCAATTCCATTTATTTTTCTGACGGCAAAATCTACAAAAGCAGATTTAAGAGAAGGAATGGAATTAGGAGCAGATGATTACTTAACAAAACCCTTTACTAGAGATGAATTAATGAAAGCTATTAATACTAGGTTAGATAAACAAAGGGTTATTGAAAGAAGAACTCAAGAACAATTAGATGACTTAAGAAGTAGTATTACTTTATCTCTACCTCACGAACTACGCACTCCTCTCAATGGAATTATTGGTTATTCACAGTTGATAATTGAAGACTTTAAAGATTTGGAAGAGAATGAAATTTTCACAATGCTAGAAAATATTAATGTTTCTGCTCACCGTTTATATCGACTAATCCAAAATTTTTTACTCTATACAGATTTGGAGTTATTATCACGAGACAGAGATAGATTACAATTATTTAAAGCAGGTAGTCTTAATAATCCTAAGTCAATAATTAGAGAGGTTGCTCTGGAAAAAGCAACAAGTTTTAATCGCTTAAAAGATTTAGATCTAACATCGGAAAATGCTAATTTAAAAATTTCTGAGCCTAACTTTAGGAAAATCATAGATGAGTTGTTAGACAATGCTTTTAAATTTTCTCCTTCTAACACGAAAGTGGAGGTAATAGGTAAATTACTTAATAATATTTTTGCTGTTTATTTTATAGATCATGGTACAGGAATGAGTATTAATGAAATTGCTAATGTGGGAGCTTATAAACAATTTAATCGTCGCATATATGAGCAACAAGGTTCAGGTTTAGGTCTAACTATTGCGAAACAGATGATTGAATTACATAATGGCAAATTAATTATCCAAAGTATTCCAGAAGAGCAAACAACTGTGACTATTTTTCTCCCTACAAGTTAAGATGGATAATGAATAATGGATAATGAATAATGGATAATTGATAATGAATAATTAGGGTTTGCTGAAAAAAGGCAGAGTGCGGGAAGAGTGGGGAGGGTGGGAAAGTGGCAACTAGATATAGCATTAAGTAGTTGTGCAAAATTAATTACACATACTCTAGGTGGTGAACAGCCAATATTGTAAAAATCACAGGCAAGAAATAATGGTAATTAATTTTGCCTAGGCACTTACTATCTAGAAATGGTATTATACTAATCCTAAATGATTTGTGAAAAAAACTGTAGGGGTTTCGTCTCCAAACCCAAACGAAAATGGGATTTGGAAACCAAACCCCTACGATAGAATATTACAAGCTATTTATATTTAGGATTGCTATATTTTATAATAAATTACAATATTTACGAGGAATTACTAACAATGAAAGACAAATTACTCAACTGGTTAGATACATTTTTAGTGGTAGATGTATTTCTAGTAATAATTGGTTTTGCCTGGTTTGCGATCGCTGTTATTGGTCGTTATTCTGGGGTGTCTTTAGGTCTCGATCTTTGGCATAGGTTATGGGAACCAGTCTTTACTCCTGCTATTGGAATTTTGATGGGAGGTGCTATTCTCAGTGGAATTATTAAACAAATTACTAAACGCTTAGGGAGTAGGGAGTAGGGAGTAGGAAATAGTCTCAGTAAGCGTAGGTTGGGTTGAGGAACGAAACCCAACAACAATCTTTACTTCCCTACTGCTACGCAATAGTTTAATGACAGCTAAGATGGCTGTGCTACCGTAGTTTTATCTAAAATCTCACAACTGTTGTACAATAGTTGATTAAAAAAAAACTATTGTACAACAGTTGAATGAATAATCAATCAAAGAGAAAGGCAGCGGAAGCGATCGCTACCCTTGCCACTTAATCTCAAATCTCAAAACTCAAAACTATTGCGCAATAGTTTAATGACAGCCATCTTGGCTGTGCTACAGTTTTCTATAGGATTTTGTCACATATTTTTGATTATGAACAAATCAGTTGAACCTGAAAAATTTAATCCGTGGAATTACAAACCTTGGTGGTGCCAACCTTGGTCAATACTTTTGACAGGAATCACTATTATTAGTAGTAGTTGGTTGATATTTAGAATGGTTTGGTTAACAGTTATTGTTTCTATTCCTATATTGACTTGGATGGGATTTTTCCTCATAATTTGGCCGAAGTTAATGGCAGAATTAAAAATGTCAAATAAAGTTTGATTGTTAGAAAGTATCTAGAGATATTTTAGAGCGATCGCTTTTCTGAATAGTTAGGAGAAGCGATCGTATATGGGAAATAAAAAGTTATGTACTACATAGATATATTTAGCTGGTAAAATATAGTGAAATCTTAATAAAAATATGTCAAACAAACATCAAATTGATTTATTAATTGAGTGGATAAATAATTTCAATCCAGAACTTCTTAAAAATGAAGATGATGTTGAAACTAAATTTGTCTTACCCTTCTTTAAACTATTAGGTTATCCAGAAAATAATCGTCGAGGTAAATATCCTATCAAAGCTTATAAACCAGGAAAAAAACAAGGTAGAGATCCAGAAGCAGATCATGTCTATTTTTCAACAAATGAACAAGAAAAACAGAATGCTGATACCTCACTGATTATTGTGGAAGCAAAAAAGCCTACAGAAAAAAATTTAGAACCACATATCAAACAAGCTAAATTTTATGGTGACCATCTTAAGTCTGTTTTTTTAGTAGTAACTAATGGCTATCAAGTGAAAGTTTTAAAGCGACCTCGCCACCGTATAGAAGAAGCTGTATTTGATATTACTACTGATGAACTTAAAGAGAAAAAAATAGCCTCAGAATTCTATAATCAACTCAACTTTGAAATTGTCAAACAAATTAATGAAAAGATAGCGAATGACTTAACTCATAGTCAATATGTATCTCTAGAAAAAGCTTTGCAACGTCATCCAGAGATACAAGCTATTTTAGATAAAGGTGATTTTGAACCTTCTACTACTAGAGGAAAAAAATACTTAAGGGTTGTTAAACCCAAAGTAGCAATAGAATGTAATTTGCCAATAGCATTTGATGAGGGTGATTGTACAATAGAGTTTAGTAGCTTAATTTTAAGAGGTTCAACAATTTATTTAAGTCATCAAGAAATACTTGGCAACTTAATGATGGGATTCAAAACTAAACCTCACTGGGGAACTCGTAGTTTTCTTAGACAATTAGAAGATAATTATTTTGAAGCAAGTTTAGGTGGAACAACAGTAATTTTATCAGCAGTAGAAACTCAAGATTTATGTGATTGTGTTGATGAGGTTTTGTCAGAATACAAACGTATAATTATCGAATCTGAAAATATTCTTGAAGCATCTGAATTTGAGCCAGTTAATCTTGAATATATTCAAGGCTTTAAGCTGTTTTCAGTCACCAAAGAATTATGGGAATTAATGCTTAAATTTGTCAGTGAGTTTAGTTATAATGATGGAAACTCAGATTGGCATATTTTTGAGAAAGTAAAATATATTAAAGTTTGTCGTGCTTGTAGTAGGAGTAATTATCCAGAGCAAACCAATATTTACCCTAGCTTAAACCCCAATATAGATTCATATTATAGTATTGATATAATCTATTTTCTAGAGAATTATGAATTAGAATTTTTTGACAAGTATTATGAGTCATGGCGAAAAAATGTAGGCTATAGAGGGTTTTGGACTGCTACTTATACTAAAAAGTGGTTGTTAGAAAAGTTTATCCCTAAAGTCCTTGATTACTACTTCCATCATCAAGATCAAACTGAGTTTGAAGATAGTATTTTAGATTATCCAGAAGAAAAACATATTCCCATTAGAAACATTTATGAAGCTAGTCAACTAGAACCTTATATTTGTGATATTCAACAATGGATTATTAATAGGTGGACAAAAATTGATGCTTCACTCTTATACCCTTACTACCAAGCTTGTACAAATTTAGTTAGAGATAGTGATGTATCGGAAACGCATTATATTACTGAAAAATTAAGAGCAATTAAATATAAACTATCTAGTAAAAATGAACGACTAAAGTTCGCTAATGAGGGTAACTGGAGTTACGAACGTGTGGTAAATTTTTTAGACCAACAAGTAGAAAGAATTAGTAATTTAGAATTTGAAAATAGTTCTTATGTAGATTTAATGTCTCGGACATTTAGTTCTCTTTTACGCTCTGAGGATGATCTCCACTACTCTCAAACCCAACTTAATGCTGCAAAAAAGGCTCTAATTCCACTGTGGGAATTAAGTCGCTTTGAAGAGCGTTATATTTATCCAAATCGAGATTAGTAAAACAAAATAAAACCCCCTTTTAATTTGGGGGTTGACAAAAAACTAATCAAAAACAACTGCAACACTACTTAATCGCAGGCGCACGCATCAACGACTCACTTCCATCCGTTAATGCCACCTTTTCAGACTCCATCAACAACGGCACCGAATCTCGTAACCGCGCGGTTAACTGCACAGTTGTTGCATCATAAATCTGAGTCACAATCTTAGGATACAAACCTATCCCAATAATTGGTACTAACAAACAGCCAATAATAAACACTTCGCGGGGTTCCGCATCCTTGAGAACTTCGTTTTCTACTAACTTCTTATTCTCAGGACCAAACAAAATTTCTCGCAACATTGACAACAGATAAATTGGAGTCAAAATTACTCCCACTGCTGCCAAGAAAATTACCATAACTTTGAAAGTTGGGTTATAAGCATCACTGGTAGCAAAACCAATAAATACCATCACCTCAGCCACAAAACCACTCATTCCTGGTAATGCTAAAGATGCCATCGAACAAGTCGTCCACATAGCGAAAACTTTCTTCATTCTCTTACCGACACCACCCATTTCATCTAAAATTAAAGTATGGGTACGGTCATA
This sequence comes from Dapis hubbardiae BLCC-M172, assembly GCF_050016015.1. Taxonomy (NCBI): domain Bacteria; kingdom Bacillati; phylum Cyanobacteriota; class Cyanophyceae; order Oscillatoriales; family Microcoleaceae; genus Dapis; species Dapis hubbardiae. The sequence goes on along the minus strand of NZ_JBNHEQ010000338.1, from coordinate 8,576 downwards.
AGTAGCTCCCACTAAAAAGAATAAACTTGCTCCAATTAAACCGTGGGAAATCATTTGCAGCACAGCTCCACTCATACCAATATCGGTAAAAGAAGCCATACCAATTAACACAAATCCCATGTGAGAAATCGAAGAGTAAGCAATTTTCCGCTTCAGGTTTCGTTGAGCAAACGAAGTCAAAGCAGCATAGACAATATTCACAACCCCCAAAATTACTAATATAGGAGCAAATACTGCATGAGCATCAGGTAACATTCCTGCATTCATCCGTAGCAGTGCATAACCACCCATTTTCAGCAGAATTCCTGCCAGTAACATATGAGCAGGTGCTGTTGCTTCCCCATGAGCATCTGGCAACCAAGTATGTAATGGGAAAATTGGCAATTTCACAGCATAAGCAATCAAAAACGCTCCATATAACAACAGTTGCAGATTTATAGCGTAATCTTTCGCAGCAACCGCTCTCATATCAAACGTAACAGTATCGCCATAAAACGCCATTGTTAACGCTGCTATCAAAATAAACAGGGAACCACCTGCTGTATAGAGAATAAACTTAGTTGCTGCATACAACCGTTTTTTGCCTCCCCAGATAGACAGAATTAGGTAAACAGGTACTAATTCCAATTCCCAAACCAGGAAGAATAACAGCATATCTTGTACGGCAAATACAGCAATTTGACCGCCGTACATTAACAACATCAAGAAATAAAACAGCTTTGGCTTAAAAGTTACAGGCCATGCTGCCATAATTGCTAGGGTAGTGATAAAGCCAGTTAGGATAATTAATGGCATGGATAAACCATCTGCTCCCACTGACCAATTTAAGTCTAATTGTGGAACCCAAGCGTAACTTTCTACCAGTTGGAGTTCTGGGTTATTAGTGTCGTAACCTGTGTAGAAGGCAGTAGTAATAACAGCAAAATCAATTAATCCAACAATTAAGGCGTACCACCGCACCGTTTTGCCGTCTTTATCCGGAATGATCGGAATTAGCAAAGATGCAACTATTGGAAATAGGATGATTGTAGTCAGCCAAGGAAAATCAGCCATAGATATTTAATTCTTAGTTGGAAAATTTTGTAAAGTTATGAGTAGGAGGAAAACTTAAGTTTGAGTTCTTTTGTTTCCATTCCTGGTGAATTTAGTTTGACAGTTTCTGAGCATCAGTTATCAGTCAGAAGTTATATCAAATTCGCTTAATTTGTAGTATTGGCATTTGTCGGATTTTGGTCTGCAAACCTCCACAATAATATTGAATTGTACCGATACTACCGAATTTCTAGTATGGGCAAAAAATCCAAATTTTGTCGGATTTTGGTCTGCAAACCTCCACAATAATATTGAATTGTACCGATACT
>NZ_JBNHEQ010000338.1:0-7115 GCF_050016015.1 Dapis hubbardiae BLCC-M172 | reverse complement strand
ATTGAATTTGATATTATTCATAGAAACATTAAAGAAAATATTTCCCTAAATACCACTAAGAAAACCTCTGATAACTGATAACTGATATCTGAACTAGACACCAGAGAAAACAACAAAGCCCAAAACTGCCACAAATACAATTAAGGCATAAAACTGAGCGCGACCATTTTCCAAATATTTCAAACCTTCCCCACTCAATAGGGTAATAAAACCTGTTAAGTTAACAGCTCCATCAACTACTTTGTAATCTACCTCTAAAACTTGCCGTGCTAAACGACGACTACCTTGAACAAATAGTTTGTCGTTGATGTCGTCTAAATACCACTTGTTGAGGGAGAAGTTGTAGAAAGGTTTAATTTTTTGCGCGATCGCATTAGGGTCAATTTTACGACTCAAGTACATCAGCGAAGCAAAAGTAATACCAATCAAAGCGATACCTACAGAGTTACCTGCCATAATTAAAAATTCAGTCAGATCAAACTCTGCTAATTCCTCTAATACCTCTGCTAAAGATTCCCCAGGAGCATAAATAAACTGCTCAAAATAATTAGCAAAAGGCGTTCCCAATAAACCAATAATCATTGAAGGAATAGCTAAAACCATCAATGGTAAAGTCATGGTAATAGGAGACTCATGGGGAGAGTCGCTATGATGATGATCGTGGTCATGGTCATCATGGCCATGTTCTAGTTCATTCGGGTCCATTGCTCCAGGACCGAAAGCCATAGCAGGAACTGGAGTTGCAGTTGCAGTTCCACCTAATAATTGCTGTTTAATCTCCTCATTGTTACCCCGGAACTCACCCTCAAAAGTAGAGAAATACATCCGGAACATATAAAAAGCAGTCATACCAGCAGTTGCCCAACCAACAAACCACAAAGCGGGATTTGCTGCAAAAGCACTACCAAGAATTTCGTCCTTTGACCAAAAACCAGCAAAAGGAGGAATACCGCAAATTGCCACAGTACCAATTAAAAAGCAAGCAGAGGTAATAGGCATATATTTCCGTAGTCCACCCATTAACCGCATATCTTGAGCCAAAACTGGATCATGGCCAACCACGGCCTCCATACCATGAATCACTGAACCAGAACACAGGAACAGCATGGCTTTGAAGTAAGCGTGAGTCATTAGGTGAAATAGTCCGGCGCTATAAGCACCTACACCCATTGCCATTACCATGTAGCCCAACTGGGAAATGGTCGAATAGGCAAGACCTTTTTTAATGTCATTTTGGGTAATAGCAATTGTTGCCCCAAGGAAAGCTGTAAAAGCTCCTGTCCAGGCAATAATATTCATTACTATTGGCAGATGTTCCAATACTGGGTACATCCGCGCTACTAAAAATACACCAGCAGCTACCATCGTCGCTGCGTGAATTAGGGCTGAGATAGGAGTAGGGCCTTCCATTGCATCTGGCAGCCAGGTATGTAATGGGAATTGGGCCGACTTGGCTACAGGTCCTAAGAAAACTAAGACACCGAAAAGAGTAGCTAAACCAACGCTCAAAGCGCCTGTTTCTACTAGCTGCTCCAAGCGAACGCCCATTACTTCAAATTCAAAGCTACCTGTGGCCCAATAAATACCTAGCATCCCTAGTAACAAACCAAAGTCACCGACGCGGTTGACAACAAAAGCTTTTTGACAAGCCTCAGCTGCTGCTTTACGGTCATACCAGAAACCAATCAGTAGGTAGGAGGATACACCAACAAGTTCCCAGAATATATAAATTTGGACCAGGTTTGGAGAGACTACTAGACCTAACATTGAAGAGCTAAATAGGCTCAAGTACGCATAGAAGCGGACATATCCAGGGTCGTGAGCCATATAACCATCGGTGTAGACCATTACCAAGAAGGCAACGGTAGTCACGATGACTAACATTAGGGCAGTCAAGTGATCGATGGTATAGCCCATACTGAGCCTGAAGTCACCTGCTGCTGCCCACTCAAACATTTGAGTATAGGTTTCATGGCCATTTATTTGACTCCAGAGCAAGGCAAAGGAGAGAACCATTGCAGTTCCTATCAGGGAGACGATGAAGACGGCGACTCTCTGTCGTAAATTACTGGTGGCTTGACTATAGGAAATTAGCCCTAAGCCGACTAGCATTGCTCCAAGTACGGGCAATACTGGTATCAGCCAGGCATATTGATAAAGTGGTTCCATAATTTATGGTTACTTTATAATTCTTTACTAACGTGGGCAAAACTAATAAGCATTCTTACATAGACTTTCTTGGGATCGGTGTTAAAGATCGATTTTTTTAAAAGTTATTGAGGTTTAAAAGTCAAAAGTCAAAAGTCAAAAGTCAAAAGTTGATGGATTGAGGAGTTGATTTTTTTCAATATCATATTTATTCAATTTTGTCAAAAAAACTTTGAGTGGCACATCTGGCGTTGTGGTTACTTAGGGTTTGCTGAAAAAGTATGAGTTGTAGGAATAGGAGTCAGGAGAAATGGGGAATTGGAAGTCTCGGAAGAATCATCCCTTGATTTTTCTGCTATAGTCAGCCTAAAATCCTAACTTTTTAAGCTCCCTAGACCGAAAACTTTGTACTTTTTCAGGAATTAAAAAGCCTAAAGACTATATCTGTCAATGCTTTTATATTTATTCAGCCAGCCCTACTTACTCTATCTATAGAACGCCTAAGCGTATCTCCAGAAAATAGGTCGGAGGGTTAACGAAGTCAGAAGGTAGGGACGTTGCATGCAACGTCCCTACAGAAGTCATGGATCGAGTGTGTAATTCTGAGGTCTCCATTTCCTCCGGAAACGCTTCGCTAACAGAATGTAAGACACACATCTGACAGTTGTTTTTGTCACGGGGATTTATGCCCCGCTCCAAAAACATTTCGCCTTAAAAGGCGGGGTTTTATACCCATTTTTTTTTGATAAGAAATTGATAAAAAATGGGTAATAATTGATTTGATGATTGGATGAGTGGGAGATATCTAATAGACATAGGCGTGAAAAAGATATAGACTTTTTGCATCTAGTAGGGAACACTTAACTGGGAACAGGGAATAGGGAATATATTTTCACGAAAAAGATACGAAAAATGATTTTTTCAGTTGATTTGACAACTCTAGCTTATTTAAAATAAAAAGATATAGACTTTTTGCATCTAGTAGGGAACAAAGAATACTTAACTGGGAACACTTAACTGGGAATATATTTTCACGAAAAAGATACGAAAAATGATTTTTTCAGTTGATTTGACAACTCTAGCTTATTTAAAATAAATAGCAAGTTTATTTTCTGGAGAGGTCTAATACCATTTCTCAAAAACTTTATCTATTTCAGAGATGGGGAGTAGGGGAGTGTAGGGACGTTTCGCTGCGCGACATGAAACGCATTTTTGTTATGCAACGTCCGTACGGGAGAAGCAAACATAAGAATAATTAACATTAAACTAGCTAAAATAAGCAAAAAAATGATTCGGATTGTACTGATTAGTTAATAACTGAAGTATCGCCCAAGTATAGCAATAATTCATGGGAATTGGTATAATACACCCCATCTCCCAATCTCCCAATCTCCCCATCTCCCCATCTCCCCATCTACCCCTCTACTTTTAAATAGATACCTTCAGGGGTTCTATAAGTCCAGAGATATACTAGAAAAAATACCTAAAGCTTTCATGGCATTTAAACTTCTATCCCTCAGCCTGGGTACAATGTTTAGTAAACTCCCTCTAAAAACTGTTCTAATAGTGCCGTTTGTTCTGCAAATCCTTGGTACTTTTGGATTACTAGGGTATCTTGCTTTTATGAATGGACAACAAACCGTTGATGATTTGGGCAAAAGGTTAAGCAACAAAATTAGCGATCGCATTCAACAGCACGTTTTAGGATATCTAAATCAATCTCATCAAGTTCTCAGAATTACTAATGATGCTATAGAAAGTACCAATTTAGACGTCTACGATTTTGCAACACTCAGGCTATACTTTTGGCAAGTCGTAAAAGAAAAAGATTTAGAGGATTATTTATTCTTTGGCAACGAAGAAGGAGAATTTATTGGTGTCGAACATCTCGAAGATGGAGAGATTCATTTTAAAATTCGTAACATCGCGACCCAACCCATTCGCGAAACTTACCTGCTTAATAATCAAGGCAACATTAGCCAATATTTAAAGAGTAAAGAGTACGACCCCCGCGATCGCCCCTGGTACATAGCAGCAAAACAATTAGGTAAACCTACCTGGAGTCCGATTTTTGCATCCTTTTCTCGTCAAAACACTTCCCTAGATATATCCGCAGTTAGACCTATTTTTGACTCAACTGGGAAGTTTTTGGGAGTTCTCTCCAACAAAACTACCCTTGTCAAACTCACACATTTCCTCAGAAATTTATACATTAGTCCCAATGGGCAAAGTTTCCTGATCGAGCGATCGGGAAACTTAATAGCTTGTTCTGAGATTCTGCAACCTTTTGTGATTACAGAAACTAACGAAAATCGAACAATAAAACCCTTACTCGCTACTGCTAGTGACAATAAAATAGTAAGTATGACCACAAAACACTTACAAGAAAAATTTAGTAGTCTGGCAAACATAGAGCGCACTTACCAAATCAATTTTCCTATTGAGGACGAATGGTACTATGCGAGCGTAATACCAGTAAAAGACGGACGAGGTATTAATTGGCTAGCAGTAGTAGTTATTCCTGAAGATGACTTCATGGAAAAAATTGATGCCAATATTCGTACTACTATTTTATTAAGTTTTGCTGCCTTAATAATAACTATATTAGTAGGAATAGTCACCACTAACTGGATTACCAAACCCCTCTTGAAACTTAATTCTGCTGCCAAAGAAATTTCTCAGGGAAAATGGGAAACCCAACTAGAAATTGACCGTAAAGATGAATTAGGGGAACTAGCCAACTCCTTTAACCAGATGGCAAGCCAACTCAAGACATCCTTTCAAACCCTAGAAACACAATTTGAAACCCTAGAAGCACAAAATGAACAACTTACAGAACTCGACTCTCTCAAAGACGAATTTCTTGCCAACACCTCCCACGAATTCCGCACCCCACTAAATGGTATTATCGGTATCGGAGAATTTCTCCTTGAAGGAAACACTGGAGATTTAAACTCCTTAACTACATCCAACTTAACCATGATAGTTTCCAGCGCTCGTCGTCTCTCCAACCTCGTTAACGACATTCTCGACTTTTCTAAAATTAGACACCACAACCTAGAATTACAAATCAGAACTATTGATGTTAGGGGAGTCGTCGAAGCAGTAGTCACCCTAAATCAAGTATTAGTTAGCAAAAACAAAAATCTCCAATTAATAAATGCTATACCCACAGATTTACCCCCCGTCTCTGCTGATGAAAACCGTCTCCAACAAATACTCTATAATTTAATTGGCAATGCTATCAAATTTACTGACTCTGGGAAAGTCGAAATCTCTGCCTCCCTAAACTCCTCTAAACAAGATCCAGATGAAGCTACCGAAATTATCATCATGGTATCTGATACTGGTATTGGTATTCCTCCCGATAAACTAGATCGGATATTTGAATCTTTTGAACAAGGAGAAGGTTCAACTGCCAGAAAATACGGCGGTACAGGTTTAGGGTTAGCTGTCACCAAACAATTAGTCGAACTCCATGGTGGTCAAATTTGGGTAAAATCTGAGGTTGGTGTCGGTTCCCGGTTTAGTTTTACCCTACCTATTTCTCAGGAACCTGTACCTGATACTCCCATTCTTCCTACCCCTACTATTAACAGTATTCGCTATCTTATCGATAAAGTAGAAACACCAGTCGAAAGTGAAGCCTTAAAAAGTAATAACTCTAACGGTGATTTCCACATTTTAGTTGTTGATGATGAACCTGTAAATATTCAAGTTTTGAATAACCATCTTCAGGCAAATAATTATCAAGTTACCCAAGCATTAAATGGAGAAGAAGCTTTAGCAGCTTTGAATAATAATAATTTTGATCTGATTTTGCTAGATGTAATGATGCCAAATATGTCTGGTTATGAGGTATGCGCTAAACTTCGAGAAAAATATCCAGCCCAAAGTTTACCAGTGTTAATGTTAACAGCTAAAAATCAAATTGCCGATTTAGTGACGGGTTTCCAATTTGGTGCCAATGATTATTTAACTAAACCTTTTGCTAAAGATGAGTTATTAACTCGGATTAAAACTCATATTCAATTATCAAAAATTACTAATTCCTACGAGCGTTTTGTACCCCACGAATATGTAACGTTACTGTCAAAAGAAAATATTCTAGATGTTAAACTAGGAGACAGAGTTAGTAAAGAAATGGCAATTTTATTTTCTGATATTCGCTCTTTTACAACTCTATCTGAAAAGATGACTTCTCAAGAAACTTTTGCTTTTGTAAATGGTTATTTACAACAAGTTTGTCCAGAAATCCGCGATCGCAATGGTTTGATTATTAAGTTTATGGGAGATGGGATTATGGCAGTATTTCCGGATGGTGTTGATGATGCGGTACAAGCTGCCATTGGTAAACTGAATAAATTGCAGGAATATAATCATCAATTAATCGCAGAAGGTTTATTTCCCATAAAAGTAGGAATTGGTATTCATTTAGGTAATATGATGGTTGGGATTGTTGGAGAAGCAAATAGAATGTCTGGAGATGCTATTTCTGATAATGTCAATTTGACAGCTCGTTTAGAAAGTTTAACTAAATATTATGGTGTTTCACTATTAATTTCTGAGTCAGCTTTTCAGGGTTTAAAGAATCCAGAAAAGTATCAAATTCGTTTTTTAGATCGGGTATCAGTTGTAGGTAGAAATGAGCCAATTAATGTCTATGAAGTTCTTGAAGGTGAAATTGATTCTGTCCGAGAATTAAAGTTACAAACTCAAGTAGATTTTGAACTGGCTTTGAAGTATTATCGTGAGGGAGATTTGGTTTTGGCTAAAGATTATTTCCAGAAAGTTTTAGCAGTGAATTCTGTAGATAAAACATCTCTACTTTATTTGGAAAGAATCTACCAATTAACAGTAACTGGTCTGCCGAAAAATTGGGATGGAGTTTGGAAATTTACTCAAAAATAATACTAAGTTAAAAGCTTTTTGAGGTATACTTTCTGCCAGCTTATCTAATCTAATTT
>NZ_JBNHEQ010000337.1:50996-69321 GCF_050016015.1 Dapis hubbardiae BLCC-M172 | reverse complement strand
TCCTGTGGCTAGGCGTGTCTAGTCTCTCAGAGAAACTATAGCGCTATAGATTTAGGTGAATAAATTGATAAATCTCAAAACTTTGTCAGAGATTACTTTTGATTTTTGATTCTTGATTTGACCCTTACCGAAATAATTAATTATTAAACAATTAAATAATTAGATAATTCACGCCTTGAAGCCTCCCCTTTCAAGGGGAAAAAAATAAATATTTTCCTTATTTGTCAATCCTCTCCCTAAAAGGGAGAGGTAATTATCAATTATCAATTATCCATTAATGAACCTCTTTTTGGTATCTTGGAGAAACTATAGTGCTATAGATTTAGATGAGGAAATTGATAAACCTCAAAACTTTAATTCGTATATCTTTATTGTATTTCATTATAATCCGTTATGGATATCCAGTTAATTAACATTGGTTTTGGTAATATAGTTTCTGCTAATCGGGTTGTTGCAATTGTTAGTCCAGAATCAGCCCCCATAAAGCGGATCATTAATGATGGACGGGAAAGAGGCCAATTAATTGATGCTACTTATGGTCGGCGTACTAGAGCAGTGATTATTACAGATTCTAATCATGTTATTCTTTCTTCAATTCAGCCTGAGACAGTAGCACATCGATTTATATTTAATCATAAAGATGAGTAGGGGAATGGCTATTCGCCCCTACATTTTTTTTGCTGTGACTAAATTTGACAGCTTGAGAATGTCAGAACCATCCTGGCAGATGCGATAAAATGGAGTAATTGATATGCAAAGTGGTAAATTAATTGTTTTAACTGGACCGAGTGGTGTAGGTAAGGGGACTTTATTAAAATCTTTGTTGGAGGGCCATCCAGAATTAGTTTTGTCTGTTTCTGCCACTACTCGTTCTCCTAGAGCGGGGGAAGTTGAGGGAAAGAGCTATTTTTTTGTAGACCGTGATAGATTTCAACAGATGATCAAAAGTGAGGAATTATTAGAGTGGGCAGAATATGCAGGTAATTTTTATGGCACACCAAGTATCCCCGTGATTGAAAATATCAAACAAGGTAAATCGGTGATACTGGAAATTGAGCTACAGGGTGCGCGACAAATTCAAAAGACTTTTCCTGATGCTTTGCGGATATTTATTTTACCACCTTCCACTGCTGAATTGGAAAAAAGATTACGAAGTAGGGGACAAGATTCGGAAGAGGCGATCGCTAAACGTCTTAAACGGGCAACTGAAGAACTTGAGGCTGTTGCAGAGTTTGATATACAATTAGTGAATGATAATTTGGAAGATGCTTTGCAAAATTTAGAGGCAATATTGTTTAACTTTAGGGAGGAGGAAGTAGGGGAGTGAGGGAGCGGGGAGTAGGGGAGTAGGGGAGTAGAAAATATTTATAATTCATGTCTAATTACAGTGCTTTTCATAATTAGTAGAACATAAAGTAGGGAAGTTGCATAAAACTTTCCTACAGGGTTATCATTAGCTATGCTTCGACTGCTATAAATACTAGATAAATTATTACTTTTAATTTTTTACAACTACTACCGTGTCTAGACTAAAGTTGTGGGTAAAACCTAACCCCCCAACCCCACAACTATCCCTCCTTACCCCCCTTTCAAAGGGAGGTCTTCATTGACTCAAATTTACCGACCTTTTAAAGCTAGACGCGCTACTACTAATATAAATCTGCAATAATAAAAAATAGAATCAATTACTCTACAGAAATCATCATTTTTTTCCCTACTCCCTATTTGTACAAATTTCTCTTATAAATACTAGATAAATTATTACTTTTAATTTTTTATAACTACTATAGCAATTCCCATGCTGGTGAGGTACAAAATTCGTTTGTTTTAGGGAATAGGGAATAGGGAATAGGGAATAGGGAATCAGGAATCAGGAATAGAAAAGAAATTAAAGAGCTTGTGTACCTCATAAGCTTGAGAAACGCTATAATATAAATCTACAATAATAAAAAAATAAAAAATAGAATTAATTACCCTACAGAAATCATCATTTTTTTCCCTACTCCCTACTCCCTACTAATACGAATTTCTCTCCATAATTGTCGATACTGTTCAATGGTATTATCTGCCAATGGATAGAGAAATTCACTTTTTTCAATAATTTCCTGTGGGGGTAATAAAAGGGGATTATTTTTTATTTCTGAAGTTAATTCATTTGGATTAATCCTTGGTAGAATAGGAGAAGTAATCTGGGTTAATAGTGACATTTGTTCTGCTATCTGGGGTTTCCAACAAAAATCAATCCATTTTTCTGTTAAAGAAGTCTCAGCAGTAGCAGTAGGTTTAACCCATAAATTAGCCCATAAAGCTGTTCCTGACTGAGGCACAACAGCAGCAATTTCTTTGCGTGTTTTGACCAATGGTAAAATATCATTTGACCAACCAACGGCTAACCAAGTATCTCCAATAATTAATGATTGTAAATAATTCTCCGAACTGTAGAATTTAACTTGTTGATTTAGTTTAACCAGTTCCGATTTTAAATTCTCTACCTTATCAATATTTTTAGTATTATAAGACTTTCCTAATTTTTTCAGAGTTAAACCAATAACTTCTCTAGCTTGATTGAGCAAAGAAATATTACCCTTCAATTCTGGTCGCCATAAGTCACTCCAATCTTTAGGTTCCCATGCCAAAGTTTTAAACTTATCAACTCGATAAGCAATTAAAGTTGTACCCCATTGATAAGGTGCTGCCCAAACTTTACCTTGGGTATCTACATAACCTTGATTATTACGTTTGACTAATTCTTGCCATTTTTTCGGTAATTTATTCCACCTTGGCAAAGCTTCAGAATTAAGAGGTTGAATTAATTCTTGTTTAATTGCATTTGCTAACCAATAATCTCCTATTGTCACCAGATTAGCAATATCTATATTTTCTGTTTTATTTGTAGATAAATTCTGTTTTTCTGACAAAAGTTTTCTCTGCCAACTTTGCAGCAGAGAAAATAATCCACTCAAGCTTTCTTGAGGTTGAAAACTTAACTTGGGGGAAGATATTAATTCCCCTCGAAATTTTGATACCATTTGAGCAGGAATAGTGTTTTTTAACAGTTGAATTTTTAAATCCGCTTGTGTTTCACATCCTGCTAAAAATTCAGCTAAAGTTATTGCCGTTGCTCCGATTAAAAAATTACGTCGCTTCACCTTTACTGATTATTTAAAATACGTTTTTCTAAATATTGACCAATCATTTTTTGTTCGCCAGCACGAGAAATAATAGTTTGTCGTGTCCGGTATTTATGGCCTATTTGTTTAATTTCTTCCTCAAATACAGAACCATTGTACTCCGTTCTGAGACATAATGTATTAGGGTCAGATAGGTGATATTTAGCTATGATGGGGTTACTCGTGGCAAAACCGCGATCGCGATACAAGATTGAACCTTTTACCCCAAATACTGTTGAACCTTGAGACTGTTTCTTTTCTAAGAAAGAATCTTGACTAACCCAACTTACATAAGAACCACAAATCATCGCTGTTTCAGGATTATTAAACTTATGGAGTTGAGCTAATTCAATAAGTTCTGGACTTCCTTGCTCTAAAAATTTGATGGTTATGTGACTAACTATTTCTTGGGTTTCCCCTTGAGGTAAGGTGTAGTAACGTCTTTCTGAATGCCATTGACCTTCAGAACGTTGAAAATATTCAGTAATTCTTAATTCTACAACTTCTAATGTTTGTTGGTTATATTGCAATTCCATTTAATTTTATCCTCTCTGGTTTATTACCATTAATACTTGATTTTGTCAAGCTTTTTGTCTTATTTGTTACTATTATTAATATATACTGTTTTTCTTAAGAGTGTCAGGACAGATATAGCAATCCGCGCTTATGTTGCGGGTAATGAAAAAGTAAATAAAAAAGTTGAAACTCCCACCTATTCCCTGTTCCCAGTTAAGTGTTCCCTAAAAAGCAGTAAGATTTTTGCCACGAATATGCGGAGGATTGCTATATAGCGCTATCCAAAAGTCAGAAGTAGTTTGTGACTGAGTTTTTCCTACAGAAAATGTGGATCGTTTTCCGTAACAAGGACAATATTTAACGATTTATGTTTTGAAGTGAATCAGAACATTTTCTGAAATAGCAAAAGTTAGTAATGTGGCAATTAATACGGCTCTAAATATAAGTTTTCCCGATTTTAAAGATGCTATTAAATAAAGTAGTATTTTGATGAATCAATAAAATTATATTTTTATGAGAAATACCCAGTATTTTATAGCTTTTACTCCCTGAATTATTCTTCCTAATTTGTAAATTATTTAATTCGCAAATTTACCGTAAAATTAAAGTAATGTGTTGGGCAAATATTAAGCAATCAAAATTTACCATAATTCAATAAAATTTGCCCAGTCTAAAAGTTGGTAATCTAGGAATTATTCTATGTCTTACAGTCAGTTCAAAACCATCAGCAGCGTCAAAACAGCATTTAACTTAACAGTAGTTGAAGGCGTTGGCGAAGCCTAGCGGCAGCTACATCGCTTTATGCCAGAAGTTGAAGCAATCGCTCCTTCCCCTATTCTATCTGGTTATCTCCAAGAAACCTTACCCATTGTTGCCACATCCGTCAGTGAAAAAGCACGTTCGGAAGGTATTATTTACCCAATGCTTTTAGAAGTAAGACGACAGTTAAACCGTAAAGTTAGTTTATTTTCTGGGGAAAAATTTAATGTTGATGAGTCAGTAGGTCTCAATGGGGTCTGTGATTTTCTACTCACCCATTCCACAGAAATTTTAGAAATTGAAGCGCCAGCAGTTGTGGTTGTAGAAGCAAAGAAAACAGATTTGAAAACAGGGTTTGGTCAATGTATGGCAGAGATGGTTGCTGCTCAACGGTTTAATGAAATGGAAAATTTTCCTATCCAAACAATTTATGGTAGTGTAAGTAATGGGATTCAATGGCAGTTTATGAAGCTAGTTGAATCAGTTCTGACCATAGACCTTAATGTCTATTCTTTGCCACCAGTAGATCGAATTTTAGGTTATCTAGTATGGATGACTGGAGAAAATTAAAAGAAAATTTGGCGTTGGTGAATAAAAGTATGATTTTACAGGACTCAGGAGTCAGGAGTCAGGAGTCAGGAGTTAGAAAGGACTTTTTTCCGCCTCAGTTATACCATGCATGAAAAAAGAATGCTACAAAAAGTGCATCTCGATCAGAGATAGTTAAAAATAGCTGCTGAAATTCATTATAGACAGCTATATATATCATTTTCCCTCTTTTATTCAATATTTATTACTTCTTTCTTCTTCCTTCTTCCCTCTTCCTTGCTTCTACTATTTGTAATAAAAATTTATCACGCTTGGTATTAGAGGGGAAATATAGCAATCAGGAATGAGATGTGAGAATTTTTATGATAGTTAGTTTGAGGTGAAAACCTGAAAAAAATCTGACTCCTGACTCCTGACTCCTAAATGCCACCAAAATCTTACAACTTAAATATGATTGCTATATGTCTGATTTACAAATTATAAATTCACGAATTTCATACCGTGTTTCACTAACACCGAAAATTTCTATTATCATAAATTTATAGACAAATTATTTATAGGAACATCTGAAAATCACCTATGACTCAATCTTTAATAACTCCTACTCAAACCCCTCTGCTCGGTTTATCCTTAGCTGAGTTAACAGAGTGGGTACAACAGCAAGGACAACCTGCTTATCGAGGTAAACAATTATATCAATGGATTTATCAAAAAGGGGTTAGGTCTCTTGGAGATATTACTGTATTTTCTAAACAATGGCGTCAGGAAATAGCCGATTTTCCTATTGGTCGCTCTGTGATACATCATCGCTCTGTTGCTGCAGACGCTACAGTTAAATATTTGCTGCAATTATCAGATGGCAACATAATTGAAACTGTAGGTATTCCTAGCTATAAACGCTTAACTGTTTGTGTCTCTTCTCAGGTTGGTTGCCCAATGGCGTGTGATTTTTGCGCTACTGGTAAGGGTGGGTTTACCCGTAACCTAGAACCTTATGAAATTATCGATCAGGTATTAACGGTGCAAGAAGATTTTGAGCGTCGGGTTAGTCATATCGTGTTTATGGGAATGGGAGAACCTCTGCTGAATACTAAAAATGTGTTAGCTGCAGTTAGGTCTCTGAATCAAGATGTGGGTATTGGGCAACGTTCCATAACTATCTCAACTGTGGGAATTCGCGATCGCATCCGACAATTAGCTCAACATAAACTTCAATTGACTCTTGCTATTAGTCTTCATGCTTCTAATCAAAGATTGCGGGAACATTTAGTTCCGAGTGCTAAATCTTATCCTTTAAAAGATTTGATTGCAGAATGTCGTGAATATGTCAAGGTCACAAAACGCAGAATTAGCTTTGAATATATTTTGTTAGCAGGTTTTAACGATCTACCAGACCATGCTAGAGAATTGGCAAAAAATCTGCGTGGGTATCAGTGTCATGTTAATTTAATTCCCTATAACCCTATTAGTGAAGTTGATTATCAGCGACCTACTGAGGAACAGATAAAATCTTTTGTTAATGCTCTGGAGGAACAAAATATTGCAGTTAGCATTCGTTATTCCCGTGGTTTAGAAGCTGATGCAGCTTGTGGACAATTACGGGCGTCGCGAGTCACGACTTAGTGTATTTTTAATTTAGGGGTTTGGTCAAATAAACTGTCAGTGATGGCAACCAAAAATATGTAGGGGTTTGGTAACCAAACCCCTACGATACTTTATTCAAAAAAATCAGGACTTGCGCAAAAAATAAAATTATACACCACCTGTAGGGGAGATTCGCAAATCGCCCCTACTAAATATGGTGGTTCTGTTTATAGAATCTGATTGAACAGTCGTCCGCAGCGATGAAGCGGAAGCAATCTCGTGACATCCCTGAGATTGCTATCCGTTCCGGAATGCTCCGCAAACCTTCCACGCAGTGACCGTCGCTGCGGACGCAGGCTATAGTAATTATCCGGATTTGATATAAGTCCTGAAAATTATGAAGTCTCTAAGATTAACTTTTCTAATTCTTGCTGCATTTGGGTGAGAACTTTTTGATAGCAAGCATCAACATAATCGCGATCGCTTGCTGCCTTACGTCCATAACGTTCAAACACAATGGGAGAACAGATTCTGGTATGGATCTGTACTGGAAAGGGGAAATTAGGCAAAGGTCCAATAGCTAATCCCCAAGGCAAACCTATATAAATAGGAAATACTTCTGGGTCAACATTAAATAACCAAGGTATCCCCCACTCATGGAGTTGTTTTGCTTGTTCATAAAAATCTGCTAGTATAATTAAAGTATCGTGGGCACCATTAGAAATCATTGGTACAATAGGAACTTCTTCACGCAAAGCCAATTTAATAAAGCCTTTACGTCCAGCAAAATAGATTTTATCTCGCATAGAATGGGGGCGGAAAACATCAGGACCCCCGCCAGGATAAACAGCTACAGAAGCATTTCTTTCAAAGGCAGCGATCGCCATTTTTGGATGCGCTCTAACTGCTCCACATTGTACCGCTAAGGGTGTACTAGGGAAAGCTGACCAAGCATTTTGGTGCATTAGTCCATAAACCAAACGTTCTGGACCAAATCTTTTAAACCAGTCATACATACACATATGCATATCTGGAGCTGGTAAACCGCCATTATGAGAGCCAACTATCAGAATTTTCTCATCAGGAATATGATGCCAACCATCGGTTTGAACGCGAAAGTAATAGCGATAAAACCATTCCCACAATGGCATCATTGACTTAATTACTTCTGGGTCACGGTCATCTAATGACCAACCATCATAAGGTTTACGGATATTTTGTTGATTAGCAGTCATTTTCAGTTATCAGTTATCAGTTATCAGTTATCAGCATTTCCTGTAATAGGTAGGCTATTTCAGTTATCAGTTAGTCAGTTAGTCAGTTATCAGCACTTCCTGTAATAGGTAGGCTATTTCAGTTATCAGTTAGTCAGTTATCAGTATTTTTTGGTCAGCATTTGTATTTATTTTCGGTTGGTATTTACTATCGTAAATTATAGCGGATTAAAATTATTTGACATTATAGCGGTTTTCATTAACATAGACTACAGCAATAGAAGTTAAATTAACTCGCTTAGAGAAATATAGTTTTTTTCTACATAGTCTACCTTTGTGAAAACCGCTATAAATTATGATGGGTTATAGGAAAAAGTAGCTATGAAATACAAAAAATTTTGCTATTCACAAATTTCCTAATCTCCCCATCCCTTGTTTACTATTTAGGGCTTGCTGATTAAATCTTAAAGCATTGACAGATAAAAGTTTTCGCCTTTTTAGGTATGGAAAAAGTACCTATTTTTCAGTCCTTTATTGATGCTCAAAAAGTTAGGATTTTGGGCGCATAGTTGAGCAAAAAAATTATTCCCTTAAACTCCCCCACTCCCCCACTCCCCCGCTCCCCCGCTCCCCTACTCCTTAAAAAAGACTTTTTCTGCAAACCCTATTTAGTGGTGGGAAATGGAAATTGTTTGGGTCGACTAAATAAACTTCTACCGAATCTAGATTGAATTTCAACATTACATTTTAATGGTGCAGTTTCAAAGTCACAAAAATAAGCAGCAATTGGTTTTTTTTGACTGAGTTGGCATATTTGTAAATTATAACCATATTCTCTGGCTACGCTGCCAAAATGATTGATAAATTTATAAATATCCATATATTCTTGCTTTTGCCAAGTTAATTGATTTACTACTAAAATTACCCATGTATCATCGGGGTTAACAAACCAAGTCTCAAGAAGTTCAGAACCAAAAAAATCTTTAGTTAACCAAAGACTAGGAATACTTGGTTTAGTTTGGGATAAAGGAGGTTTAGGTAGTTCGGGAATTGAACTTCTCGGACAGGTAGGAAAAATAACTTTAGGTATAGCAGTTGCAGGTAGAAGGAAGAAGAAAGAAGGAAGAAGGAATAAGGGAAAATATGGTAATAATTTTAGATTCAACATATTTATTAAGGAAGAAGAAAGAAGGAATAATAGCAAATATATTAGATAATTATTGTAAGTATTTAGTTATAGCAGTCTTATATAGTTGTAAGATTTTATCGTAGGGGTTTGGTTGACAAACCCAAACTAAAGTGGGATTTGGAGACCAAACCCCTACATTTTTTTTCACAAATCATTTTAAACTTCTCAAAACTAATTCTTGCTCTAAAAGCAATTAACTAATAGCTGATAGCTAACCGCTTTTTTAATTCTTTTGATAACGCATTCCTGGTAATTGAGTCACTAATCCTAATAATTCTAATTGTAGGAGAGAACTAGAAACTTCCCCTGATGATAAACCTGTTTTTTGAATAATTAAATCTAAGAGAATAGGTTCACTAGAAATATGTTGAAAAATATTAGCTAACATGGGTTCTAAATCTGGCATAGAAGTCTGTTCTTTCTCCTCAAATAAAGATAATTGTTCCGAAGAATCTCCCACATCAATATCTAAAGGTGGCATTGCTCCTAACATTTCTAATAATTTATCCATAGTAATCGGAATTACCTCAGCACCTTTATTAATTAACTGTAAACAACCATGAGATTTTTCGTCAT
This sequence comes from Dapis hubbardiae BLCC-M172, assembly GCF_050016015.1. Lineage (NCBI taxonomy): Bacteria > Bacillati > Cyanobacteriota > Cyanophyceae > Oscillatoriales > Microcoleaceae > Dapis > Dapis hubbardiae. The sequence continues at coordinate 59,764 of NZ_JBNHEQ010000337.1, read as the reverse complement.
CTAAACGAGCAGGCAAAACATACACATCTCGACAAAATTCGTTTGCTATATCTGCTGTAATTAAAGCACCAGATTTTTTCGGAGCTTCCATGATTAAAACTGCTCTACTTAATCCCGCAATAATTCTATTTCGTTGGGGAAAATGTTTAGAATTTGGTTTCGTTCCTGCGGGATATTCACTAACAGCTAATCCCTGTTTAACGACTTGTTCAGCTAAACTTTTATTTTCCCTGGGATAAACCATATCAACCCCGTTTCCGAAGACAGCAATAGTTCTACCCCCCGCTTCTAGACAAGCACGATGAGCTTCCGTGTCAATTCCTGCTGCTAATCCCGAAACAATTGTAAACCCACTTTTTGCTAAAATTGTACTTATTTTCCGAGTCCAACGACGACCATATTCGGAAGATTCTCTGGTACCGACTATCGCAACTGTGGGGGTAATACCTAATATTTCTTGAGAGTCTACTATGCCTCGATAATATAGTACGGGCGGAGGTGTGGGAATTTCTTGGAGGAGACGGGGATAGTCTGGATCTGCTGGTGTCCAAAAGTTGGGATTTTTCTCAATGTGTTCTTTGAGGAGTTCTTCTGGGTTGATACGCGATCGCTCTTGGACTATTTTTTCTATTTTCTGACGGCCAAATCCTGATATCTGGCCTAATTCTGCCGGGGTTACTGTCCAAGCTCTGGCCAGGGAGTCGAATTGTTGTTTAAGTTTTTGGAGGGCAATTGGACCTATACCGCTAATTTTTGCCCATGCTAACCAATAGGCACGTTCTTCTGTCAATTATTTTGTCCTCTTGAGCAATTATTGGTTTTGAAATTATTGTAGTCGCGTGACACGCCTAAAATGTTGCAATAGTAGGGGCGGGTTTCCCTGTTAAATTAATGTAGGGGCGAATGGCCATTCGCCCCTACTGACTTCTGGCTTCACACCCCCCTAAAGTTAATTTTTTTTATATCTTCTATTGACGCTTTATTCAACATTAACTCAAATATATATATAGGAAACAAAAGAAAGCTTTCAAAACTAACTAATTTATCTGACTGGTGACAGCTAATTTTCAAGCTGAAACCGAGGAACTTTTTATGGAATTTTTGTCAAAAACCGGAGAGAAAAATATGACTAATAATATAGAAGTAGTTTTCAGTTTTGACACGACTGGGAGTATGTATCCTTGCCTAACTCAAGTACGTCGAAAAATCAAAAGTACCGTAACTAGATTAATCTCATAAATTCCTGGTATTCGGATTGGAATAATTGCCCATGGAGATTATTGCGATCGCGGCTCTACTTATGTGACTAAACATTTAGAATTATCCCAAAATATAGATAGTATTTGTGATTTTGTGGAAAAGGTAGAAATAACAGGTGTAGGAGATGCGCCAGAATGTTATGAATTAGTATTACATGAAGCTAAATCTTTGAATTGGACGAGTGGGGCGACTAAATATTTAGTATTAATTGGAGATGATATTCCTCATCCACCAGCTCAAAATCCCCAAAGGCTAAATTGGCGAAAACAGCTGAATAAATTATCATATATGGGGGTAGCAGTATATGGAGTCCAAGCATTAAACCGTCGTCATGCCACAAAATTTTATCAATAATTGGCAGAAAAATCTGGTGGTTTTCATGTAAACTTAGACCAATTTGCTTATATTAACGATTTATTTTTAGCAGTTTGTTATCAACAATCTTCCGACAAACAATTACAAAATTATGAACAGGAAGTTGTGGAAAATGGGCGGATGAGTCGTGGTTTAAGTAAGATTTTTAATACTATGTTAAACCGGGAAGAAACGACTGTTTATGAGTCGGCAGATTTACGAGCAGTTACGCCGGGAAGGTTCCAAGTTTTAGAGGTGGATGAGAATAAACCGATTAAAAGTTTTGTGTTAGAAAATGGTTTAAATTTTAATAAAGGGCGTGGTTTTTATGAGTTTACAAAGACCGAAACTATTCAGGGGCAAAAGGAAATTATTTTAATGGAGCGGGCAACTGGAGATATGTTTGAAGGAGAAGCTGCACGGGAAATGTTAGGTTTGCCTCATGGTGCAACGGTGCGAATTAAACCTAATAATTTGGAGAAATATATGGTGTTTGTGCAGAGTACCTCCGTGAATCGGAAGTTGATTGGTGGAACTCGTTTTTTGTATGAGGTGGAAGACTGGGGTTAGAATTTAGAATTTAGAATTCAGAATTTAGAAGTTAAAAGTCGAAAATAGGCCATTTTTTTATTATTGGGCTAGTCAGATTAGGTTATTTGCGCGGATGGGTAGCTCTACAAGAGAGGAGGTGCAAAAAAATGGCTGAGGTTGAGTCTGGGGAAAGGTTTGAACTATATAGGGTTGTTCAGGGGATTCGCGCAGTTTGCCAAATCTTTATATGGCAATGCTTGTGGCGTTTTTTTTGGAGTGCCTCTTGTCAAGCTGTGGCTCGAAATGCTATATTTACTCATGTCCCGCGCAAATGCACCTTGAAAATTAAATATGGACTGGGTTCCAAAACCCTGCTGTTTAAACTAACTAAAATCCCTATTAGGGATTGAAACAAGATAAGGAACTTATGCTGAGGGCATTTCCTGATGTTTAAACTAACTAAAATCCCTATTAGGGATTGAAACATCAGATTATATAAATCAAAACCCTGCTAGAAATTGTTTAAACTAACTAAAATCCCTATTAGGGATTGAAACAAAATCATTCAGAAAAAATGGAAATTAAGCTAAATAGTTTAAACTAACTAAAATCCCTATTAGGGATTGAAACCAAAGAATCTAAATTTCTAGATATATTTTATCAAATAATTGCTAGAAAGTTTAAACTAGCTAAAATCCCTATTAGGGATTGAAACACCTAACATAACTCCTGCAATTGATTTTCTTCATTCTTTTTCACTCAATAATTTCATCGTACTGGTTATTATCCTCTTCTGCTTGCTGTTTCATAGAAGTCAGAACCTCCTCTAATGAAGTTTTATCTAACCACTGATGACGTTCTTGGGTATAATCTCCACAACCAGAACTATAGTATTGAAGAAATCAGAGCGTATCAACAACATTCATAACTTTTGTTAGACAGAATTTATTTGAAAATAATATCATATATAGTAGCTAGTTTTTGTAGGGTGCGTTAATAAAATGTAACGCACCGCCTCAATGGTAAAACTACCCCAGTGTTCAACGGTGCGTTACGGCGCAATATAATATTTGACAGCTCAACCGTAGTTTCTAGTAAGCGCCTAACGCACCCTACCGGACTACTACTTTACAGAAAAATCTAAGCTAAACTTTTCAATATACAAACCTAATACATACCACAATGGTACAACTAAAAAAATGGCAGTTAGCAATGCTCGCTATTCCCCCGCTTGCTGTAGTCGCCTTCCTAATGATATCCGCTGGCAGACAAATCAATAGTTGGGGTATCAACTGGATCTGGGGAATATTCGCCCTTGTCTTTGTGGGGTGGCGTTGGTTGCTGGTCAAATGGACTCGGCCTACAGTTGCACAAATGGAAGAGGTAATAGCAGAAGTTAACAAACAAATTCCCACTACAGACAACACGACAACCTCAACCATAGAAAACGAAACCACTAAACAACTAGAAACCACCCTCCAAGAAATTCTCAAGTCATGTCGTAACGACCCCCCATTCTGGGAAGACTGGCAAATATTCTGGCAGCGTTGCCAAGAAGTGGTAGTTGCCGTTGCTAATGCTTACCATCCCGAAGTGAAATATCCTCTACTCAATATTCACATCCCTCAAGCTTACGGTTTAATTCGAGGTACTGTTGATGACGTAGATAGATGGATGCAAAAATTATCCCCGACTCTAAATCAAATAACTGTCGGTAAAGCATATCAGGGATATGAAATTTACCGCAAGTTAGAACCATCTGCTCGCAAACTTTTCCAAGCTTGGGGTTGGGCGCAATGGTTACTTAACCCGGTTGCAGCAGCAGCTAAAGTTGCTAGTCGCCGTTATAGCGAACAAGCAAACCAGCAGTTATTATTCAATTTTAGTCAAATATTGCGGGAAGTGGCGTTGCGAAATTTATCTCGACAGGCGATCGCTCTCTATGGAGGTAGCAATTTAGAATTTTCTGATTCTGCTATTCCGACTCCGACTCTCCCGAAAGCAGAAACTCAAACCCTGGAACAAATTCTCGCAGAAGCTCAACCTACAGAAACTGTGGAGCAAAAACCAGTTAATATTTTGTTGGTGGGGCGCACGGGAGCAGGCAAAAGTAGTTTAATTAATACTCTATTTGAAGCAGACCGCGCTGAAGTCGATGTTTTACCGAGTACCGATGAAATTAAAAATTATCAATGGCAAACTGAAATGGGAGAAACTCTCAATCTTTGGGATACCCCTGGTTACGAACAAGCTAACCGCACCGACTTGCGAAAGTTGGTGCTTGACTATGCTCAAACAGCAGATTTATTGTTATTAGTTACCCCTGCACTCGACCCCGCGTTGCAAATGGATGTAGATTTTCTCCAAGACATGAAAGGGGAAATTAAAGAGTTGCCAACTATTGTGATGATGACGCAAGTTGACCGTTTACGCCCGATGCGGGAATGGGAACCACCTTATGATTGGGTTTTTGGGAAACGTGCAAAGGAAAAATCTATTCGGGAAGCGACTCAATATCGGGCAGAAATATTAGGAGATATTTGTAGTCAAATTTTACCTGTGGTGACGGCGGATATTAAAACTAATAGAAATGCTTGGAATGTTGATGCTATCTCTTTGTCTTTGGTAGAAACTATTGCTCCTGCAAAACAATTACGTCTGGCTCGGTTTTTTCGCGATCGCGAAGCTCGTTCGGTAGCAGCAGCTAAAATTATAGATCGTTATACTTTTCAAATGGCAACTACTCAGGGATTAACTGCTTTGTTGAAAAGTCCGGTATTGCAGTTTATTTCTACTTTGACAACAGGTTCCCCAACTTTAGCATATTTACTAGCAGAAAAAATTCCTGTAGAAGAGTTGCCTGTAGTTATTGGTAAATTACAGATGGCTTACGATTTGTTTTCCCTATTGAGTGGGGATAATAATTTGGGTGGTTTTGACCTGTTAGCATTGTGGCCTTTATTATTAGAAAATCCCTCTTCACCAGACCGTAACGCTTGGGCTTTTGGTCATGCTTTGGTGGAATATTGGATGCAAGATTTGAGTGTGGAACAATTGCGGGAAAAGTTCGAGAATTATTTGAAAATTTAATATAATTATGTTTGTAGGTTTTGGGGCGGGTTGATTTCATCTAATGGTTAAACTCGTTAATTTAACGCGGAACCCGCCCCTACAAATTTGCAGTATTTTAGTTAGTAGGGTGTGTTGGCGTTTGCGCAGCATAAGGAAGGTTATATCCCAACAACCAGTAATGGGGATGTGACTATTCTGAATTATGAGTCGAATGATTATAAACTGGGTTTGCTGGTAGGGGTAAGTCGGAGCGATATTGCTCCGCAACGTTGGCACGAAGGCCAAAAACATACTATTGCGACAGATAAACGACTGATCTATAAATTTCAAGGTTTGTTAACTTGCAATCAAATTCCTCTATTATGGTATAATGATATTGCCCATGATGACCCTGATTTTGAGGCGATCCAAATTCTGGCGACGGCAGGTTTTGTGAGGACAGAGAATTACAATAATTTATATTTTAATCCAGAGGGAACGGTAAACCGAGCGGTTGTGTCGGTGGCGGTGGTAAATGTGATGGGTTTTGACTGGTTGAACCCTGAAGTTCCCACTTTCCTTGATGTACCGAAAGAGAATTTTGCTTATCGTGCAGTGGAAACAATGGCAGCAAAAGCTATTGTTTCGGGGGTGGGGAATGGATATTTTGCGCCAAACTTGCGATGTACGCGGGAGCAGTTGGCATTTATTATTGGTAAAAGTGGAGATTTTAATGTATATCAATTATTTGGTAATTCTGGTACACCTCTAGATGCTCAACCTTTGAAACGACGTGAGTTGTCTAGGATTTTAATTTTATATTTGGTATTGCGATCGCAATATGGCATTGATTAAACTGTTAGAAACCGGGTTTGTATTGTATATTTGACAATACCTAATCATATAACATCCGGATAATTACTATACCCAAGTCATTGCGACTGGAACGGAGTGGAAGGAAGCAATCTCAGGGGTGCGCGGAGATTGCTTCCTATCGTCGCAATGACGACTATTATTTTTCGGTCAGATAAAAAATAACTGTTTGAGAATTCGATAAAAGACTCTCAAGAAAGCGATCGCCATCCTTAAAGATTTTGTTGTCGCAACCAAGTCTCTGCCCAAACTGCATCCTTATTACATTTCTATATTAGGACTTACGCAAAGAAACCGGGTTTTTAGGATAAATAGTTGTTTTTAGCAATAAACGAAAAAACCCGGTTTCTGGGTTTATCTGCGTAAGTCATTATTATTTCTTATTTCGATTTTTTAGTGCAACTAGCAAAACTGGACGTAATACCCACAGCAAAAAAGCGACTGCTATAATAATAGCGGTTGGACTATTTCCATTTTCTAATAATGGATTTAGATCTATGGGTAAAATATTTGTGCTAGGTTGACTGGTGCAAACTATATCTTCTTGAGGAAACATTTTGTTTTCTCCTGTTACTTACATTTCTATGTGAACATGAAATTTTTGTACTTAAAGCAGAGTTTTAGCTAACTGTTTCTAGTTGGAAAAAAAGTGAGCTAAAACTGAGCCGAAAAAAATTTATTTTGGAGATATAATATGGCCGTTACTCTCAGAGCTTCTAAAGAGGGGTTGCAAAAGATTGATGCAGCTAGAAAAAAGAAAGGTTGGAATAAAACAGAGGGTGCTTGGTGTGGACTAGCACTAACTTCACAAGCAACTTTAAAACGTTTTTGGCGCAGTCTTCCCATTGAGCGAGATACTTTTATTGGTATTTGTGAGAATGTTGGGATTAACTGGGAAGAAATTGTGGACAATACTACTCCCTCTCCTCAAAATTCTACTGTCGAATTTTTTGCTTATGATAATGTTTGGGTGGGTAGAGAAGACCTCATAGCTGAATTAACTACCAAAGTTAAAGAGTCTTGTCGCTTACTTATTCTGGTTGGTATTAGTGGTATTGGTAAGACTGCTTTGGCGGAAAAGTTGGCGGTGGAGCTACACCAAGAATTTTTGCAGGGAGACTGGAGCAACTTTCGCCAGGAAAATTTTGATAATGAGCAAGAAACTAAAGATTTTCGTAGTGTTGCTATCCGCTGGTTGAAAAAGTGGGGAGAGTCTCTCACTCAAGATGATTATCAAGATGTGGAAAGGTTACTCTATAAATTAGTTAATCGTTTGCGACAACATCGGTATCTAATAATTATTGATTCTCTGGAAAATATTTTGGTGGGAAATGAGGATGAGGGATGGAGTGATTTTCAGGATGAGTTGTGGGTGAGATTTTTTGAGCAATTTTTAGCTTCTCCAGAATGTCAAAGTCGCATTATCTTGACTTCCCAAGATTTCCCTGGGCAAATTCCCGAACGTTATCAGAATTTCTGGGTGTCTAAACCTTTGACTGGTTTGAGCAAGTCGGAGCAGTTGCAGTTATTCGAGAAAACTGGGTTGGAGGTTGAGGAAAATTCTCCTAACCTACCCTATTTACAACGTATTGGTAATGCTTACGAGGGTCATCCTTTGGCGTTGCGGGTGATTGCGGGAGAAATTGGCAGCAAACCTTTTAATGGTAATGTGGTAGCTTATTGGAAAAGGTATGGTAATGAATTTGAGGAGGTGGAAAAGGGTATTGAGGAGGCTAAGAGTAAGAGGATAACTGGTGCTGATGATAGGTTTCTGTTAGACAGATATACTCGTATGTTGCGGAAAAAAGTCAAGTCGCGACTGGATAAGACTTTTTTCCGGTTGCGGAAAGATGCGCTTAATGCTTATCGGTTGATTTGTGTTAGTGCAATATATAGGTGTGAAGTGCCAGAGAGTTTTTGGTTGAAGCTTTTGAAAAATTGGCAGTGCGATGAAGAACAGCAAGAGGTGGCGCTGCAAACTTTGCACGATCGCTTTTTAGTTGAGGTGGAGGAAAGAGTTGATGAAAACAGTGGTGAGTTTCTGCTAAGACAACATAATTTAATTCGTAGTGTGTCACTTGAACATTTAAAGAAATTGGATGAGGAAAATGGTTAATACTGAAAACAATGCCCAAGGTGAAGTTATTCTACCTCCTGCTGAGTCTGTTTTAGAATTTTTAGAGCTTGACGCAGGTGCTTTGAAGTTAATTAAGCCACTTTCCAAACGTCTTCAATATCAGGCTGTTGTTATTTGGTTGACTGACTACAAATGTCCGCAAGAAGTGAATGATAAATTAGAGGTGGTGAAAGGCTATCTAGAAGCATTTTATCATCTTTGTGAAGTGGGAGACTGGGAACGAGCAAAGAAAATTCTTGATATTAAAGTACTGCCAGTTGATGAATATTTAGACACTCAACTAAGGAGTTGGGGTTACTATGAGGAATGTATTCAACTCTACGGTAGACTATTAGGTAAATTAGACAAAGGTTGGGATGGTATTTGTTTAAACCGTTTGGGTATTGCTTACTCTTTCCTAGGAGAATATCACAAAGCTATCGAGTATTTTCAGCAGAGTTTACAAATAGCCAGGGAAATAGGCGATCTTTCAACCGAAGGTAAGGCTTTGGGGAATTTGGGTAATGTTTACGATTCCCTAGGAGAATATCACAAAGCCATCGAGTATCATCAGCAGTATTTA
>NZ_JBNHEQ010000337.1:12017-50896 GCF_050016015.1 Dapis hubbardiae BLCC-M172 | reverse complement strand
TAATGCTTACGATTCCCTAGGAGAATATCACAAAGCCATCGAGTATCATCAGCAGTATTTACAAATAGCCAGGGAAATAGGCAACCGTTCTGGGAAGGGTATTGCTTTGGGGAATTTGGGTAATGCTTACGATTCCCTAGGAGAATATCACAAAGCCATCGAGTATCATCAGCAGCATTTACAAATAGCTAGGGAAATAGGCAACCGTTCTGGGAAGGGTATTGCTTTGGGGAGTTTGGGTATTGCTTACGATTCCCTAGGAGAATATCACAAAGCCATCGAGTATCATCAGCAGCATTTACAAATAGCTAGGGAAATAGGCAACCGTTCTGGGGAGGGTATTGCTTTGGGGAATTTGGGTATTGCTTACAATTCCCTAGGAGAATATGACAAAGCTATCAAGTATCATCAGCAGCATTTACAAATAGCTAGGGAAATAGGCAACCGTTCTGGGGAGGGTATTGCTTTGGGGAATTTGGGTATTGCTTACAATTCCCTAGGAGAATATGACAAAGCTATCAAGTATCATCAGCAGCATTTACAAATAGCCAGGGAAATAGGCGATCGTTCTGGAGAGGGTATTGCTCTAGCAAACTGGGGAGAGACTTTGCTCAAGTTAGAAAAGTATGCCGAATCTCTGGAATATTCACAAGCAGCATTAGAGATATTTGAGGAGATAGGAAACCGTCATCATCAAGCAATAGTTCTCAAGAATATAGCAGAAACCCATCAAAACTTAGGAAATTTAGATGCAGCACGACAGTATTGCGATGAGGCGATCGCTATTTTCACAGAATTAGGAGTGCCAGAATTGCAAGAATTTCAGGAGTTGCTTGAGGAAATTCAAAAGTTAAAAGTCAAAAGTTAAAAGTAAGAATGTCTGCAAACTCCTTACCAAAATTGGAGTTTTTCCCAATATTGATGGTAAAATCTTATTCTGCAAAAAATAATCCTCTGCACAAAAGAGCGATCGCTAAATTATTTGCTAAAATTAAACAACTCAAATGTCACATTCATATTATTATGGTAAACTACAACAAATTACTCAACCTACCATCAAGTGACGAATTACTAGACTCAGACGATAAACCCGTGGATCATGAAATACAAATCCTAATTCCTAACCTGCTATGGCTAATTTTAAATCAGTTATGGGGCGATCGCTCTGATTGGTTTTTTGGCATAAATATGGGAATTTTCCACACCACAGGGTCAAATCCTAGAGTTGCTATAGTTCCTGATGCTTTCCTGAGTCTGGGAGTTCCAAAACTGAAAGATGATAAATTGCGCTCATCCTATATTCTTTGGGAGGAAAATTATATTGTTCCAAGCTTCGTATTAGAGATTGTTTCTAAAACTTATGGCGACGAATATGATGAAAAAATGACTGATTACGCTCGGTTGGGAGTCTTGTATTATGTTATTTATAACCCAGACTATTTCAAGCGAGACAAACATGAAAGTTTTGAAGTTTATCGTTTGTTAAATGGAGCATATCAACGTTTACAAGGAAATCCCGTGTGGATGCCAGAAATTGCTCTGGGGATAGGAACTGAAGTTAATAATTATTACCGTTATCAACGAGAGTTGTTGTATTGGTATGACTCTGAAGGGAACAGGTTTATGACTCCAGAGGAGGAAGCACTTCAGCAACGACAACGAGCTGAACAACTTGAACGAATGTTGCGTTCCCTTGGTGTCGATCCAGAAAAGTTGTAACTATATATGTAGGGGCGAATGGCATTCGCCCTCATTGGATTTAGTGTAAGAAGTTGTTGTTGGGTTTCCTGCGTCAACCCAACAACAACTTCTTAACTTGAAGAGCGCTCGCTCATAAATACCCATATCATCCGATGATAGTTTTCTATTTACCATTTAGCTAAGAATAATTGCTAATTTTTCCCTAACTTTAACCTTTCTTGCTCTGACAATTTTTCTGCTAAAACACTAATATTTTCCACCGGAATATTAACTTTAACTTTCTCACCAATAGCATATTGATTCAGATGAAAAGGATTAAGATTTTGTCTGCGGATAACTATTTTAGTTTTGTCAGTTAATCGCACAACATAACGAGTATCTGTACCAATATAAACCAAATTTTCTATTATCCCCGAAAAATCAGATTCTCCTGTCACAGTTGGCGGGGAAATTTCTATTTTTTCCGGTCTGACAACTAAGGTAATAATTGTATCTATTGGCAGATGATTAACAGAGGGTATTAATAAGGGCAAATCTTCATCTATTAACACCAAACTTTTATCTTCTTGATGTGCAGTTATTCGCCCAGTTAAAAAGTTACTTTCCCCAATAAATTCAGCCACAAAACGAGTTTTTGGTTGTTCATAAATTTCTACCGGAGTTCCTACTTGTAAAACTTCTCCTTGGTGCATAACTGCTATCCGGTCAGACATAGTTAAAGCTTCTTCTTGGTCGTGAGTAACATATATAAAAGTAATACCCAACCTTTGCTGCATTTGTTTTAATTCTAACTGCATTTCTTTGCGTAATTTCAAATCTAAAGCACCTAAAGGTTCATCAAATAATAATACTGCTGGTTGTTTAATTAATGCTCTTGCTAAAGCGACTCTTTGTTGTTGCCCACCAGATAATTGTCGGGGATAACGCTTTTCCATATCTATTAATTTTACTTGAGCTAAAGTATCAGTTACCCGACGATTTATTTCTGAGCGCTGGAGATTTTCCATTTCTAATCCAAAGGCAATATTTTCTGCCACTGTGAGATGGGGAAATAAAGCATAATTCTGAAAAACTGTATTGACTGGGCGATGAAATGGCGGACTATTTCCCATTAATTTGTCTTGAATATAAATTTCTCCAGATGTGGGAATTTCAAAACCAGCTATCATTCTTAATGTGGTAGTTTTACCACATCCAGACGGACCGAGTATGGAAAAAAATTCTGATTTTTTTATCTGGAGATTTATATTATTTACAGCGATAAATTTTTTTTGATTTTGACTAGGGAATATTTTGGCAATATTGATGAGATTGACTGCTATGTTTTCCATTTATGAGTAAATTATAGTGTAAGCGTTCGGCTGTCAGCTATCAGATTTGAAATTTTTCTCTTGCTGTTAATAAATAGTATTATACCTTTTTACAAAAATAATTTTATGAATCATCAGAGGAATTAAAATACTTTATATTAAGACGTCTTTTTGACTAAACATATAATATAAATGGTAAAAGATAAAAATTAAGCTATTCATTCTAAATCCTGACTCCAAACATTCTAAAAAAAGCCTAAATATTTATAGCAAACATTCATTTAATTAGTATTAATTAATGCCCGGTATGTCAATCAAATAAACATATCAAGTTTTCCTATTATTTTTTATGTACAGCTACAAATAACAGAAGGAAAGCAAATTTATTATTAGTTATGAGCAATAAATTTAGCAATCGCTTCCTTGACAAAAATATAATTTGGTTGGTCATATATTTCTGTATAATTAACTTTACTATGATTTAAAAAATACTCTGCAGCTTCAATAAGCTGCAGAATATTTTCTGGTCTAGCATCATCAAAAGACTTACTAATTCTGTTTAAGTTAAACTGCAAACGTAGATAAGTGCTAGCATTGCAAAACCCTAATATTTGTTGAGAGTATAAGTTGCCAATTCTCGCTTGAGCATTCAATATTACACTAAATAAAGGAATTGCCCATTCAGTTAAACCCCAATCAACAATTTCTTCAAATTTATAAGTTTTAGTATTCTTACCTGTGCCAATAGAAATGACAGAAATTTCTTCAAGCTTATAACCTAGTTTAATGGCGTGACTAACTGCAGCTAAAGTAGGATTATTTGCTGCTACTCCTCCATCAACATAGGCATAACTTTCTCCTTTATTTTTTAATTCATAAGGTGGAAAATAAGTAGGTGCAGATGCAGAGGATACACATATTTCCCACAAAGGAATATCAGAATACCAGAGACTATCTTGGCTATCTTTATTAACAAAAAAAGTAGGTTCTTCTGTAGACATATTATAGGCAACTATCAAAATATTTGGTTTAACTACATCCTTAATTTTTATGGGTACTTTATTTTTAATTAAATACCTTTTTATGACATTAATTAGACCTTGATTAGAGAACTTAGGAGCAGAAATTCCATATTTAGCAATTAACGGAAGTCTTTCTGGACACAAGCGGCTTTGATAGGGAAAAATTTCCTGTGTTTCATGTTTATAAATGTTGATAATTTCATTGGTATTCATGCCAATAGCTAGTGCTGCGGTTGTTAATGCTCCTGTAGAAGTACCGGAAATTAAATCAAAGTATTCATGTAAAGATTGACCTTTAAGTTTTTGAATCTGTTGTTCAATTTCTTGAATTATTCTGACAGATATTAGTCCACGAATTCCACCGCCGTCTATGCTCAGAATCTTGAAAGTCATAATAGATAATGGATAATTGATAATTGATAATTGATAATTGATAATTGATAATTAATCCCCAAAGATTTAAAGCCTCTCCTAATAATGGATAATTGATAATTAATCCCCAGATGCTCAAAAATAATTATCCATTGTTCATTATCAATTGTTAAACAGGTAATTATCCATTATCCATTGTTCATTATCAATTAATTAACAACTCCTAATTTAACTTCTGTCCAAGCTTCATCATATAAAATTGTGGCTTGACCAAGGTCTTGAATATAATTAAGTTTAGCAAATAATTCTGGTGGAGGATAAATAGCAGAATTATTCAGGTCAGCAGCTTCAATTAAACCTTGGTCTTTTGCTGCTTGGTTTGGGGTAGCATACTTAATAAAATTAGAGATTTTTGCTCCTATTTCTGGTTCAAGAATAAAGTTAATAAATTTTTCTGCCAGCTCTTTATTTCTAGTTCCTTTAAGAATAACCATATTATCAGTTAATAGGATACTTCCCTCTTTGGGAATAGCGTAACGAAGGTCAGGATTTTCTTTCATAACTTGGAAAATATCTCCACTCCATTCACAGGTTAAATCTACCTCTCCTTGGTCTAATAAGTTTTGACCTGTGTCTGGTGCAAAAGCAGCGATCGCCTGTTTATTTTTAATTAGAAAATCTCTTGCTTCAGTAATTTCTTGAGGGTTAGTTGTATTGGGGTTATAACCAAGAGAAATTAAAGCAATAGAAAAGCTACTACGCATATCATCTAATAAGGCTACTCTCCCCTTAAATTTATCATCAAACATGGTTGACCAACTATTAATTTCACCCCCTGTTGCTTTGATGTTGTAACCTATTCCCATTGTTCCCCATTGATAAGCAACACTATATTTATTTTCCGGATCGTATGGAGGATTAATAAATTTCTCGTTGAGATTTTTTATATTAGGAATATTTTCTTGATTCAGTTCTTCGAGTAATCCTTCAGACGCCATTATTTTAACCATATAATCTGCTGGAAAAGCTACATCATAACCAGGATTTCCAGGTTTAATTTTCGCATAAAGGTCTTCATTACTTTCATAGGTATCGTATTGAATTTTGACATTAAATTTATTCTCAAATTCGGTGATTACTTCAGGAGCAATATATGTTGACCAATTGTATATACTTAGAACATTATTTCCTGAAGTATTGGGATTATTAGTACAAGCAATGGGCAAAATTAATGCAATGCTAAATAGCAACAAAAAAGTGATTATTTTTTTCATAGTTAGAAGGAATAAAGGAGATATGACAATAATTTTTTAGATGGATATACTCATGGGAGAAGTGAGAATAGTGTAGCTTAGATAAAGTGTGCTTTGCAACCCTATCTTAGTTTTTGATTAAGTCGGTAGGTTTCAATAATTAATAATTAACAATTAATAATTAATAATTACCTCTTCTGTAATAGAAGGATTGGCTAAAAGGAATTTTTTTCTTTTTTATCCATAAGAAGTTTTTAGTTTTGGGCAAAAGGAGCAATTAGGTTGAAAACTCCAGCTTCTTGACGATGCTCATAATTGCTAGGGGTTGAACTGCCATTAAATTTAACCTCAAACCTACTACCTTATTAACTAGAAATTTGTGTCTTTTTCTGTAAACAGTCAGCTAGAGCGCAAATAATGAATAATTATTTATAAGGTTAAAAGACCTTACTTTGACAGTAATCTTTAATTATCTCTCAATTTCAAGGGTTGCTTTTACCTCTTCGTCTTATTTTTTATCTCATTAGTAGCTGATAACTGTTTGCGCAGCATTCCGCAGGAAAGGAAATGCTTACCTTTTTCATCAATTAAATTCTAGACATTCAAGATTTTTTCCCGTAATTTTAGGCATTTTTTTCATTTCCCAATTTATCAATAAACAGAGAAGATATTACCAACATCAAGGAAGCCACTAACATCAAAGTTGATATAGCATTAATAGCTGGAGTTACCGAAAATTTTATCATACCATAAACGAATAATGGTAATGTTGTTGAACCTACTCCGGCAGTGAAAAAAGTAATCACAAAATCATCCAATGACAAGGTAAAAGCTAAGAGAGCAGCACTAAAAATTCCCGGCCAAATTAAGGGTAAAGTAATCCGAAAAAAAGTTCGCCATTCATTAGCACCTAAGTCTAAAGCTGCTTCTTCTAAAGCAGGATCGAGTTGAGCTACTCGCGCTCTGACAGTTACAACAACAAAAGATATACTAAATACTATATGACCAATAATTACTGTGGGTAAACCTAACACTAAACGAATACCTAGAATATTTTCTATTAGCTGAAACGCCAAAGAAAAGAAAACTAATAAAGAAATACCAATAGTAATTTCGGGAATAATTATTGGCAAAAAAAGTATCGCCTCTAAAACATTACGTCCGGGAAAACGAAAACGTTCTAATGCTAAGGCAATCATAGTACCAAAAATTGTTGCTAGTAATGTTGAAATTGTTGCGACGAAAAGACTATTTTTCAGCGCATCCCAAATCATCACATCACTAACAGTATTATCAGCAACTCCTTGTAATAAATTGCCATACCATTTTAAAGTAAAACCTCGCCATACAGCATTAAAACGAGAATCATTAAAGGAGTAAATTACTAAGATAAAAATAGGTAGATAAAGAAAGGCAAAACCCAAGGTCGCATTGAGCCATAAACCAAATTTGCCAAGAGAACGAATCAGTAAATCAATTTGTTTCATTTTCAAAAGGGAATAGGGAATAGGGAAGAAAGAAGAAGGAGTGAATATTGAAAAAAAAAGGAAAAATGAATGAATTGGAGAAGCTATTTTTAAGCATCACGCAACTATTAAGGTTAGGTAAAAAAAAGAATGTTGTAAATATAGAAATCCTAAATAGGTCGTAATAGTTTTTATAATAGTTTGTCTGGGCTAAAAACCTTGAAAATTCTGACTCCTGACTATTGTAGTGGCGATTTCCTACGGAATGCTCCGCAAATGCATTTGCGACAGCATTCGGAACGAAATCGCCACTACCAGGAAAATATTACAACTAAAATAGGATAGCTATAGTTTGAAACTATAGCTATGAAATAATTTCTTGAAATTACTACTACTACAAAATCAAAGTTTTGAACCTATAAAATCTTAATTTTGACTTTTGAATTCCCTGAAGCTGAATGCTTAATTATTTTTCTCTTCCGAGATACTAAAATAGATAATAACTGGAATTAATACAATAATCATCAACGCAATTGATAATGCCGAGCCAAACGGCCAATTTCTAGCTTTAAGAAATTGATTTTGAATCAAATTTCCTACCATCATAGTTTTTGCACCACCTAAAATATCAGGAGTAATAAAAGCACCAAATGCTGGAATAAAAACCAACAAACAACCTGCAACTATACCTCGCATTGTTAATGGTAAAACTACACGAAAAAAGGTTCGTAAATCATTAGCACCTAAATCTTGAGCAGCTTCTAACAAAGAAAAATTAAAGCGTTCAATTGTGGCATATAAAGGTAAAATCATAAACGGTAAGTAGCCATAAACCAAACCAATAATCACAGCAAAGGGTGTAAATAAAAGAGTCAAAGGTTCGTTTGTAATTTGCAAACTTTGTAAGGCAATATTAAATACCCCTTCAGTCCGAAGTAAAACTATCCAAGCATAAGTACGCACTAAAAAATTAGTCCAAAAAGGAATAATTACTAGCATCAATAAAATGTTACGCCAAGGTTGTCGAATCGTGGCAATAAAATATGCTAAGGGGTAGCCAATTAATAAACAAATTATAGTTGTAATTAAAGCGAGGAATAAAGACCGCCAAAATATTCCCCAATATATTCCTTGAGCTAGTCGTTGATAGTTATCTAGAGTAAATTGCCAAATAACACCCCCATAAGTACCTCGTTCTAAGAAGCTATAAATTAAAATAATCACTAAAGGGATGATGAAGAAAGCTAATAGCCAGATAGTTGCAGGAAATAGAAGAATTAGTAATTTTTTTAGTTGATATTTTTCAATGTTTGAAGTTGACTGTTTTTTCTGGGATTGCCACATATTAATTAGCTTATAAGTCAGAGATTATAATTATCAGATTGGTGTTTATTTGTCAATCAGTTAAATTAAAATTATGGCAGTCATTGTTGAGTAGATTTAGGTTTAACAAAAGGATTAATCTGTCTAGTGATAACCTTTCTACTAAGTCAGGGGAAATTAGTATCAGTCAAATACAGTTTTTTGTTTTGGATTTGATCGCTACTTTCAGATGAAAATATATCTACTTAATAAAGATGGAAAATCAGTATACCAGTCCTATTTTGGTTATGAAACAAATCTCTTGTGATGAGGAAACAGGGGTAAAAGTTTCAGAATTTTAATGTATTTTTTGATTTTTGACAAATCATTTAGAATTGCTACATCACTCCTTTGTGGTAACATCAAACCTGTTCTACTTGAGAGATAGTGTCAAAAAGTGGCTATATATATATTAGCCAACTTTTATATATTGACAAAATTACAACTTTGTGTAATCAGACCAAATCCTGATATTATACTATCTTAAGGTATAAAAACTTGTTAACTTTAATATATTGACAAATATACAGATCTATGAATAGATAACTCTTCAGTGTTTTCATCCCTCAAATTAATGATACTATCTTAAAGAATATGTAAAATCACTAATATTTTATTTAAAGATTTAATGAAGATATAGAGTATCTTGAAAAATGAAATATATCAACTTTTATATATGTTCATCCTGACAATTAATTGGCATGATTGTATAAGGAAAATGTTAAAGCTTTAGCAATCAAAGATAACCTAGCTTCAGTAAAAAATATGAAAAAATTAAGTAAAAATAACCAGGAAGGTATCTGGAAAAAAAATATAGTTAAAACTAAGAGAAAAGGATATTTTAGAAATATACAAGAAGTAAAAGTTGTAGCAACAGTAGCAAATCTTGCTCAAGAACCATCTGCATCAAAATCTTTTACATCAAAAGTTTGGGTAGCTTATACTTCCATATAAAGACAATATTAGGTTGAGCAGCATGGGCAAAAAAGCTGCCGATCATAGACAAATTAATTATTATCAAAGTTTCCAAATTTTTTTGGAAACTTTTTTTATTAAGTCTGTTATTTGGGGTATGACAAAAAAAATTTATTATAATTAACCAAATAAGTAGTCATACAAAATAAATGTCCTAGTTGAAAAAGGCAATAAGCAACAGGTTGCAAAATGTGTAAGACCATTTCTCAAAAACTTTATCTATTTCAGAGTAGGGGAGTGTAGGGACGTTGCATGCAACGTCCCTACCGGAGAAGCAAACATAAGAATAATTAACATTAAACTAGCTAAAATAAGCAAAAAAATTATTATGATTGTATATATCAGTTAATAACTGAAGTATCGCCCAAGTATAGCAATAATGCATGGGAATTGGTATAATTAATTTTGCCTATAGCAATCCGCGCATAGGTTGTCACAAGTCAAAAAGTAAATAAAAAAACTGAAACTCCCACCTGTTCCCTGTGCCCTAAAAAGTAGTAATATTTTTGACACGAATAAAATAGGATTTATAGAGATACTTATTATTAAATGAATTAATAAAAAAACTTGCCTTTTCCTACCAAATGAATTGAGCAGAAATTATATATTATCTTGACTATAGTAAGTACCTTTTCAGATATCAAGTGAATTTCAATTAGGAGTAATCAGGAGTCATAAGTAGTTATACAGAATTAATTACACATACTTTCAAGCTGAAAAGCATATGTTCTCTATGATTTGGGAATAAAATTAGGTAATTAATTTTGCCTAGGCACTTAATAGTTGGGAAAATTTTACTTCCTACAGTTATCTTACATTTGATTTTTCTTAGCTACTTAAATATCTAATTATTAGTTATCAGATATCAGTTAAGAGTTAACTTTTCCAAGGTCTCAGTTTAGCAACTTCCACTATATTTTTAAAATTAGTGGTGCGAGTATTTTGGCTAGTTTGAATTTACGACTACTATACCTTCAAACTTACCCTTGAGAACAGGGTTTTGATAACTATTAACTATTAATTTTTTCAAATTTTTGCCTGTAGCAGTGTAAATTAAAATACATGAGGGAACAGTAATATTATTTTCAGACTAGGGAAATATCCAAGTTTGTATAAGTTTCTAAAAGTGGCATAGTTAGGATGACCAGAAAATAAGGTCTCAACTTTCCCCTCTAAAGGGAATAAGAAAAAGAAAATTCAGTGCTTTAAAGCTCCCTATTCTAAGAGGTACTGTTAACTGATAACTGATAACTGATAACTGAAATGACAGACATCGAATCAATATCATTATTTACTGAAGAATTGGTAAGAGTTAAGACAGGCAAATCTCTGTCAGACATTGAAAGGGAAGTTCTCAGAGAATCCCTATGTGGCAAAACCTATAGTCAAATAGCCTCGAAATTGGATTACTCAAGAGATTATATTAGTCAAAATGTAGCTCCTAAATTATGGAAACTACTTAGTATTATGCTTAAAGAAAAAATTAGCAAAAATAACTGTCGTTCCGTGCTAGAAAGACAAATAGTTACCTATCAAGGAAGTATAAATGAACCTACAAAGACAGCTTTAATTAATCTAAATACAACCAAAGATTCAAAACAATTAGACATTAATGATTGTAAATTACTTGATGGTAGAGTTCCTATGGGTTCTCCTTATTATATAGAACGTGCTGAGGAATTAATCTGTTATTTAGAAATTAATAAACCAGGAGGATTTCTCCGCATCAAAGGACCTAGACAAATGGGAAAAACTTCTCTATTAATCAGAATCATAGCCTATGCAACAAAACAACAATATAAGACAGTGCGATTAAGTTTACAAAGAGTAGATAGTACAGTGAGCAAAGATATCAAGAAATTCTTAAGATGGTTCTGTGCTAATACAACTAGAAAACTACAACTAGAATCAAAGTTAAATGAATATTGGGATGAAGATATTGGTAGTATAGAAAGCTGCACTTTTTATTTTCAAGACTATCTTCTATCTATTATAGATAGTCCTATAGTTTTAGCAATAGATGAAGTAGATTATATTTTTCAGTTTCCAGAAATAGCTAATGATTTTCTGTCAATGTTAAATGCTTGGTATGGAGAAGCTAAGGAAGTTAAACTCTGGCAAAAATTGCGGATAGTGTTAGTAAAATCTACAGAAGCTTATATTAGAATGAATATTAATAAATCACCATTTAATATGGGGATAGCTATAGATTTATCACCCTTTACTCTAGAGCAAACCCAAGAATTAGCACAACGTTATCAAATTGAATTATTGCCAGCAGAAAAAAATAAATTAATGCGATTAGTTGGTGGTCATCCCTATCTAATTAACACGACTTTTTATCATATAAAATGTCATAATGCTAGTTTAGAAAGCTTAATCGAAACAGCCGCGACAGACACAGGTATTTATAGTGACCATTTACATCGACATTTACAAAATCTTCAACAATATCCAGAGTTAAAAACAGCTTTTCAACAGGTATTAAAGGCAGTTACTCCCGTAGAATTACAACAAGCATTAGCATTTAAGTTAAAAAGTATGGGTTTAGTAGTACAATTGGAAGGTAATTTAGTTATGCCTAGTTGTGATTTGTATCGGCGATATTTTTATGATCTGCTTATCAGTATATAGTTGTTAAGTTTAGGTAACTGGGGTTAAGGAAAACAGGTTTTCTGATATAACCTAATTCGTTCAGAATAAAGCTACTGAAATTTGTTTAAAATATTAAATAGGAATATTAAATTACTCATAAATATACCATGATTACTTTAGCTAAATGGTCAATACAAGACTATCATCAGATGATTGATGCAGGTATTCTGAGCGATCGCCATGTAGAGTTATTAGAAGGAGAAATTATTGAAATTTCCCCATAAAAACCTTTAGATAGGAAAATAACTGATTCTGTTGCCGAATATTTCCGAGAAAAGTTCCAAGATCTAGCAAAAGTCTACGAAGCACATCCAGCTACTCTTCCTAATTCAGAACCTGAACCAGATATTGCTGTTGTTAAAATTCCAGCATCTTTATATGATTCTCGTCATCCTTATCCTGAAGAAATTTATTTGTTAATAGAAGTTTCTGATACAAATATAGAAAAAGATTTAGAAAAAAAACAATTTGTTTATGCTCGTGCTGGTATTTTAGAATATTGGATTGTTAATTTAGAAGCTCAACAACTTATCGTCTTTCAAGAACCTTCAACAGATAATTATCAAGTTCAAAAAACTTACAGTCAAGGAACTATTTTTACAGTTGTTTTTCCTGGTATTGAAATATTAGTAGAAAAATTATTAATGTTATCTTAGGAAATAGGTAGGGACTTTGTATTAACGTCCCTAAAGATGATTTATATACTTTATGGTTTATTTGCTTTGATAAAAACCATGCGATCGCTAAATTTCAATACTGATTTATCCTCATATTTCTCTTCCATTTCTTTTAAACCTCCTGCTAACTCAGTATCATTAAATTCAGAAAGCAAAAACATATAACGATTTTCTACCATTTCAAAATACTGACTTTTTGGCAATTCTAAAGGGTACTCTATAATATCAACATCGACAAGAAAACCTACTTGCTGAAGTAAATTTATTAGTTCTTGATAGTGAGGTTGTTTTTTTTCGTACAACTCTAATGCTTTGGTAAATAAAGGATATTCAATGGTGGGTGGTAAGAGCAATAATAGAAAAATTCCCCCTGGAGTTAATCTTTGCCATAAATTCTGGAATAGTAGAAATTTTTCCTCTATATAATGGATAGCTTCTTTTAAGAAAATTTTGTTATAACTTCCTGGTTTTTGAGAGAATTCTACTCCATCCATTTCTATAGGATTAAATTGACTATTTGTCGGAATTTTTTCTAGCATTTCCCCAGAAGGATCGACGCAAATAATTGGTGGCTGTAACTGAATTTGATTCATAATTTCTTTACTATAAATTCCTGTTCCACAGCCAATATCTACCAAAATATCTGTAGGAATTAGGTGTAAATGTTCGATAATTTTTTTAGTTGTGAATTTAATATATTCAGGAGAAT
Source organism: Dapis hubbardiae BLCC-M172 (assembly GCF_050016015.1). Classification (NCBI taxonomy): domain Bacteria; kingdom Bacillati; phylum Cyanobacteriota; class Cyanophyceae; order Oscillatoriales; family Microcoleaceae; genus Dapis; species Dapis hubbardiae. The sequence goes on along the minus strand of NZ_JBNHEQ010000337.1, from coordinate 37,394 downwards.
ATGACCAGAGATTATCGTAAATATTGGCGATATTTTTGTAATGGTTTTCGGAAGGATTATTCATCATAGTAAGGAAGGCACTATATAGATTTTAAGGCGGATGGCACAACACAGATTTTGCCACGGATGTACGGATGATTAGAAAAATGAATCTCTATATTCATTGATTAGAAAGCTATTACTACTATACTTCATAAACCGGGAATGCGTTGTCTAATAAGATAGAAGTTTAATTGTAAGCATTCAGCTATTAGCATTCAGCATTCAGCTTTTCGTGCGGAATGCTGCGAAAAATTATATTTTAATTCTCCTTGTAGACTAATTCCTCCTAACCGTGTGATAATAATCTAATAACTTATAGCTGAGAGCTGTTAGCTGATGGCTAAATGCTTATGTTTAATTCTTGGGATTTAATCATAATTTTGGTTCAATTTTTTGACAAAGTTTTGATATTCTGGAGAATTTAATCCCTGTTGTAAAATTGCTAATACTTGACCTAAATCTCCTGCCAGTAAAGCTTCTTTATCTAACCATAAGCCAGGAAAATATTCACTACAAATAATACCTTTTTCATTCGGTTTAAGTTTAATATATTTTCCTGCTCTTAGCCTAAACCAATCAATTTCTCTGTCATAAACCCGCCAAACTAAATATTCTTGAACTTGATTGTTTTGATAGATTTTTAATTTTTGATGTAAATCAATAGAAGCGGTGCTAGCTGCAATTTCTACAATTAATTCTGGCGCACCTTCTACATAGCCATCTTCACTAATTGTTGATTGCCCATTAACAGTAATTCTCAGTAAAACATCGGGTTGAGGTTCATTTTCTGCATCAAGACGTACTGTACAATTATCTCCTAGTTGCAGATTAGGAGTAAACGCTTTATAGAAACCAAGCCATGTGATAATTGAAGCATGAGGTTCTCCATACTGATTAATTCTTAAAGGTGACGCTACATAAACAATTCCTGCAATTAGTTCGGCTTTTTTGACATGAGACATCTGTTCATAACGCCGTTCAAATTCTATACAATTAAGTTTATCGCCGTTTTCCAGGGGTGGAATTTTTGTTGATGTTAGGGTGCTTTGAGACATAAAAATTTTTGAAAGTAGGAGTTCAAGTTTTTCGTAAGTTCAGTAGGGTGCGTTAGGCGCTTACGAAAAACTAGGTTTTGTCTGTAAAATATCAGCTTGCGCTGTAACGCACCATTGATTAGGGTCAGTTTTAGGGTATAGCGGTGCATTACATTCAACTAACGCACCTAAAGCACCCTAGTAAAAATGGTGCGTTACGACGGATTGTTAAATCCTTTTCACCGTCTAAATTTAAGCCGTTTAACGCACCCTACTGGACTGTTTCAACTAAAGAAAAGTTTTCCCCTAACAAATTGGGGACAAATGTTAGTCATAAATAGACAGTTGTATTATTCGTAATTACCTTATTTTCTGTTGAATAAAACAACTAGAAGAAAATAATAATTAGTGAGGGTAATATCTATTATGTCATTATTAAAGTCTGGTGTAAAGGTTGTTGAAGGTTTAGCAGACTTTGTTGGTAATTTAGGAGGAATGCGAGTCGTTAAAAATTCAGGTCGCATGATTTACGGCTCTGGAGAATTAGTTTTTGGGGTGTTGGTAAATTAGAGTATGATTTGTATTTTTTGGTAATTGCTAAACTATTGAATAACAAATATTTGAGATTGTTCAATTTTTATTTTCATACCTTTATTTACCAACGCCTTTTTTGGAATAATTACTGACAGTGATGAGCTGGTAGAGAGTGGGGTTAAAAACTTAAAAAAAGGTGCTACAGGAGTAGCAGGTGGTTTACTAGGAAACGAATTACGAGAAAAGTTGGGCATTGATGGTGATGATGAAGACTCTAACGATGGAGGCGAGTAAGTGTAACGTCTTACAAAGACGAGAATAAAACATGAACTCTTGCCAAGTTATCTAAATAAATGAACTGAAATATCCAGCAAGAAAATTAAAATTATCCTGAATTTTAGGGGTAAATTTTGAGTAGATAATCACAATCATTTGCACTCTTTTGGCTAAAATAGTCCACTACTGCCATAATACCCATAAAAATGTATCTTGGGTAGAACGAATCAGTGAAACCCAACAAAACCCTATTATTGTTGGGTTTCCTATGTCAACCCAACCTACGCTTATTGCAGCATTTTAGTTGTTTCAGTCCACTACTAATAAACCATACAGTTTACGAAACCACACTCACCACAGTTTCTTGACACTGACTTTCCAACATCAAACCATACTCCAAACCTTCAACAACTGCTTGATAAGAAGCATCCAAAATATTAGCTGAAACTCCCACAGTCGTCCACCGTTGCTGACTATTACTTGACTCAATTAATACCCTAGTTTTAGCAGAAGTACCCGCTCCACCATCCAAAATTCTCACTTTATAATCTGTTAAGTAAAAATTAGCGATCGCCGGATAAAAATTTCCTAACGCTTTCCGCAAAGCAGCATCCAAAGCAGAAACCGGACCATTCCCTTCTGCAACTTCCAGAATATCCCTACCATCTACAGCAACTCTCACCGTTGCCAAAGAATTAGAAACTTTACTACTTCCCTTATCCAAATGCACCTGGAAACCTTTAATTTCAAAGAAATGCTGCCGTTGCTCTAAAGCAGTTCGCATCAATAATTCAAAACTCGCCTCCGCACCTTCAAACTGATAACCCTCATTTTCTAACTCTTTTAACTTCTCCAAAATTTGCCGACAAGCAGGATTTTGGCGATCTAGTTCAATACCGAAACTTTTCGCCTTTGCCAACACATTACTCAAACCTGCTTGATCAGAAATTACAATGCGACGACTATTACCTATTTGTTGTGGTTGAATATGTTCGTAAGTTAGAGGATTACGTTCCACCGCCGACACATGAATACCACCCTTGTGCGCAAAAGCAGATAAACCCACAAATGGTGCATGGTCGTCAGGAGCAAGATTAACTATTTCACTAATACCTCGACTGGTCTGAGTCAATTTTTCCAGTTGTTGTGACTGAATGCAATCATAACCCAATTTAATTTGCATATTAGGAATTAAAGTACAAAGGTTAGCATTACCGCAACGTTCGCCATAACCATTAATAGTTCCCTGCACCATCAGCGCTCCTTCCATCACCGCAGACAAAGCATTAGCAACGGCAGTACCAGAATCATTATGAGTGTGAATACCTAATTTTGCAGTAGGTAAAGCTTGAGAAACATCTGCCACTATCTGACTAACTTCGTGAGGAAGAGTACCGCCGTTAGTATCGCACAAAACCAACCATTGTGCGCCAGCATTATGAGCAGCAGCTAACGTTTGCAAAGCATAATCAGGATTATTTTTGTAACCATCAAACCAATGTTCGGCATCATAGATAACGTGGCGACCTTGACTGCACAGATAGGAAATTGTATCTGAAATCATCGCTAAATTTTCTTCAAGAGTAGTTTTCAAGCCTTCGGTAACGTGCAGATCCCAAGATTTGCCAAAAATTGTCACCCAGCGCGTACCCGCAGACAAAATAGGTTGCAGAGTGGGGTCAGATGCTGCCTGTTTTCCCGGACGACGGGTGGAACAAAATGCTACAATTTCTGCTTGAGTCAGGGGTTGTTCTTTGAGTTGCCAGAAAAATTGTACGTCTTTAGGATTTGCACCAGGCCACCCACCTTCGATAAATGGAATCCCTAAACTGTCGAGTTGGTGGGCGATGCGTAGTTTATCTTCCAGGGATAGGGATAGTCCTTCTCGTTGGGCACCGTCGCGCAGAGTTGTGTCGTAAATCCAGATTTTGTTCATGGTGGTTGATGGTAGGTTTTAGGTACTAGGTTAGTCAATCATACAACTTAGTTTGAAGGAAAATACTTACAATTAAAAGATTTTTCAACTTAATTTAAACTTTATCATTCATAGGTAAATTTTTGCATGAATTATATCATTGAATAGTGGATTTATCTGAATATGGTTGAATATAATTAATTTAACGCCAAAACTGCCCCTACTATTGAAACATTTTATGTGAATTTTTAGCTGTTGCTCTATAATTAATATTAGTCAAGATAATGAAATAATTTGTTATGGTTAAGATTCAGGCTCAGGGTAAAATTATAACTTGCGCTAAAGGAGAAAATCTACGTCAAGTTTTACTGAAAAATAATGTTGATGTTTATAATGGCAATGCGTCAATTATTAACTGTCGTAGTATTGGTACTTGTGGCACTTGTGCAGTGGAAATAGAGGGAGAAGTTTCTCAACCTCAATTGAGAGAAAAAGCCAGACTTTCTTTACCTCCCCATTCTCCTAATTCTCAGAAACGTTTATCCTGTCAAGTGAAAGTTTTAGGAGATATAAAAGTAACTAAATATAATGGTTTTTGGGGTCAAGGTTCTGAGTTTGTCTGGACTCCGGAAGGTTAATTTCAGTTATCAGTTATCAGTTATCAGTTATCAGTACCTCGAATCTGAAGATGGACTAGGTAGTAGGGAGTAGGGGGAAATAATTGATGATTTATCTGCATGGGATTGATTTTATTTTTGATTATCCGAGATGTCTATTCAATTCCCTTACGGTTTTAACCAAAGGTAATTATCCATTATCAATTATCCATTATCCATTAATGAATTCTTCCTTTATTTAATATGAATAAATCCAACGATATCCTAATTATTGGTGGCGGTATTATCGGTCTATCAATAGCAATAGAACTTCAACTCCTCGGAGCCAAAGTCACAGTTATTAACCGTGATGTTCAGCGAATTGCCACAAATGCTGCTGCGGGAATGTTAGCTCCCCAAGCCGAAGCTATTCCTCCTGGAAAAATGTTAGATTTATGTTTAAAAAGTCGGGCATTATATCCAGAGTGGGTGAAAAAAATAGAATCAATTAGTGGTTTAGAAACTGGTTATTGGCCTTGTGGAATTTTAGCTCCAGTTTATGCAGCAAAAGAGAGAAAAAATTATGCTTTACCAAACCTAAATTATCAATGGCTAAATCAAGTAGCAATTCATCAATATCAACCAGTATTAAGTCCTGAAGTAATTGGGGGTTGGTTTTACCCTCAAGATGGGCAAGTAGATACTCGTTATTTGTATCAGTCAATTATTGCAGCAGCCAAAGAATTAAAGATTGAGATTAAGTCAGGAGTTGTTACAGAAATAATTCGCAAAAAAGATAAAATTCAGAGCCTCAAAACATCAATAGGTGAATTAGAAGCAGAACATTATGTGTTAGCTACAGGTGCATGGTCTCAGGAGTTATTACCAGTTCCTGTATTTCCCACAAAAGGGCAAATGTTATCATTAAAAATTCCCTCAGATGTAAGTACAAATAATTTACCTTTACAGCAAGTTTTATTTGGAAATCAAACTTATATTGTGCCTCGCAAAGATGGCAGAATAATTATTGGTGCGACTTCGGAAAATATAGGATTTGTTGATGGAAATACTGCTGCAGGAGTTCAACAATTATTAGGAAATGCAATTAGATTATATCCAGGTTTAAGAGATTACGAAATCTTAGAATTTTGGTGGGGTTTTCGTCCTAATACTCCTGATGAAATGCCAATATTAGGAGCTAGTAATTATGATAATTTGACTTTGGCAACAGGGCATTATCGGAATGGAATTTTATTAGCACCTGTAACAGGAATGTTGATAGCTGATTTAATTTGGAATAATCATTCCGATCCGTTATTGACAGCTTTTAATTATTCTCGGTTTCTAGAAGTAGGGAGTAGAGTTTGAGGAATTTATGGGATATTAACTCCGATAATATAGTGCTACGCATTAAGGTTAGGACATTTCTAAATCCTAAAACCCTTTATTAGTCTACTATTCCCTATTCCCTATTCCCTATTCCCTATTCCCTAGCGCTATATTAGTATAAATCAAGTATAGAAACCGGGTTCGTATGATATGCCCTACTTACTAATATCCGTTTCCCATAAACCCGGTTTCTTATAAAACTTTAAAGCAAGCATATTTGATATGGAATGACTTTTGATTTAGTAGATTTAATTTCTTTGATAAAAATACTTAAACCAAGAAAAGAATAGTAGGAAAAGAATAGAAAAAATTAGTAAATTCACTGATGCGGAGTTGTGTAGATTCTTGATAGAGTAAAGTTGGGATAAAAATTCAATCATTTGTTAGAGGATATATATACAAATGACTACCATAAAATCAGGGAAGAAGTCAGAGATATTAACCCTTGCTAAACAGGGAAATACCACAGCTATCGCATCTGTACTTAATTATTTTTTTAAAGAGAAAGGAATTACTACTCAAGTTACTATTATAGATAGTCTATTGTGTTTAACTCTAAAATCTCTAGAAGTACCAGACAAAAAAAAATATGTTTCTTTTGTGAATAAAGCTCTTGTAAAATTAGGAATAGAATCTATTCATTATGTCAAAGTTTCTGGTCAAGATATAAGTACAGATTCTCCTCAGTGGACTGAATTTATTAGTTTGTACAATCAAGCTAAAATACAACAACAAATAATTAAACCTGTAAAATCTAAAGAATCAGATAATCAACAACAAAATACAAATACCAAAACTGAGCAAAAGAAATTAGATAAACTGATTAAATTATCTCTATGCAGTATCTGGTTAACTTTTTTGTTAGGTTTAACTATTCCTATAGCGACATATATTTATACCAAGCGTAAAGTTGCTTTCTATATTTGGTTTTTCGTATTTGGAATTTTCTTACAAGGTATCCTATCTGCAATTTTAATCAACTTTTTACTAGAAAATACTGATGGTGAAGAGATATTTATTAAAGCATTTTATTTGCCTTTCTTAATAGTGTCGTTCGTTAGCATTATTGACAATTGTACAGCAATTAAACGAGCGCGGAGAAAAACTTATTTATTAACTGGAGAAAAACCTTGGAAACAGAAACGAGAAGACAAACAGGAAAATAGACATAAAGAAAATAAAGCAAATAAATGGCCTACATGGTTTCCTTATCCTAGCTCATGGCTAAAAAGTTTATTTCTGTTGATATGGACAGTAATTATAATTAGAATTTTTGGTTTTTGGAGTGGGATTATAGGGTTGATTTTATCAGAAATTGCAGGAAGTGAAACGCTCTTTCTAAAAGCTACAGGATTAGGACTAATCTTATCTATACTTGTCTTCTCCTACATTGATCATATTTTTTCCAATAAAAATATTTTCTTTGGTAAAAAGCCTTTTTCAAATTCGATGTTGCTTCCCCGTCCAGTAAGTATATGGCAAGGTTTTTATGGTCATATTGTAATAGTTTTAGCTTCTATAATCTTGATGATTATTCTTTTACCATTTTTATCTATTTGTGAGTATCAAACATTCGGATATTTTGGATATTGCACTCGAATGGTAGAAACGAAACTAACTGAGTATGATGAATTAATTGGTTACTTTGCACTAACAAGTTGGTTGACTATAGTGGCGTATTTTTATCAAATTGAGTGTTGGTTAAGGAAAAATTTTTCTTTCAACGATTTAGGCAAACTTATTCTGACAATATTTATTATTTTATCTTTAAACGGTCATATTTCAATAATTTCAAACCTCTTAGAAAACAGATAAAAGCTTGAGCCTTTTTAAGGGATTAAAAAGTGCAATATTTTTAGACTGAAAACCTCAAAAGTTAGGATTTTAGGCTGACTATGGCAGAAAAATCAAAGGATAATTCTTCCTTCTTCCTTTAATCCCAGTAAAATTCAAACTTTAAAAGACAGTTATTTAACATTCCTTCCTTCTTCCTTCTTTCTTCTTTCTTCTTCCTTCTTCCTTTTTCCTTCTTGAAGTATAGAAAACCCATTATAAGGGGATTTATCTGACAATTTTACTTGAAAATTTACTCGGTCTACCATCTTTCCCGAACGTACTTCCAAATTCCACTTACCAGGAATTAATTGCCAAAAAAAAGAATTATCAGAATTAACGACTAACTTCTCTCCATTCAACCACCATTCCACAGATTTTTGGGCTGAATTTGCCAACTTAAATTCTAACTTTTGTTCTCCTGCACTACTATCAATTAAAAAGTAATCATCTTCTTGGGGAAATAAAATTTTCAACTCACCATCAACCAAACTAGACTCACTTTGTCTTGCCAACCATTCGTTATATTCAGTAGGCAAATTTCCCACTTGATAATTATTAGATAAATGCTCGTATTCTGGCAACTTTTCTGGATAAAAATACTCTGTCATTACCGACGAACAATCCGATTTAGGACGTAATCCAGAAATTGTACAAACTGGGCGTTGAACCATATTTTTTGGTGTAGGGAAAAAAGTCGGTTCATTCTTTTCATGTAAATGCAACATAATTCGATTCCATAAAGGTGCAGCACCCATAACTCCTGATATTTGCATCATCGGTTTGCCACTAAAATTACCTACCCAAACTGCTACAGTATAATCTTTAGAAAAACCAACCGTCCAAGTATCACGAAAATCTGAAGAAGTACCAGTTTTTACTGCTGCTGGAAATGGCAAATTTAAAGCAGAATTAACTCCAAATTCTGTAGCTCTAGCATGAGTATCGCTCAACATATCTGTGATTAACATCCATTCAGATTTAGCATTAGGTATTAGAGAAATATCTGAATTTTTTGTTTCTAGAGTATCTTCCTTCATTTTATCTTGAAAAATTGGAGATGTTTGAGCATAAATTTTTCTCACAATCGGAATAAATTCTCCAAGTATAGCTATTTCAGATTCAGATTTAGCATTAGGTATTAGAGAAATATCTGAATTTTTTGTTTCTAGAGTATCTTCCTTCATTTTATCTTGAAAAATTGGAGATGTTTGAGGAGGAATTGCCGTAACTATAGGAATAACTTCTCCTTGTATTGCCATTATTAAATAAGCTTTTGCCAACTCCCATAAACTAACTTCTCCACTTCCTAAACTTAAACCTAAACCATAATATTCTGGGGATGCTTTTAAATGTCTAAAACCTAATTGATGTAGACGGTTTAAAAAATTCTCTACTCCCACTTTTTCTAATACTCGTACTGCTGGAATATTCAGAGAATTTGCCAAAGCAATTCTGACAATAACAGGTCCTAAAAATCTATCTTGATTATAGTTAGTAGGACTATAAAGTTGAGCGCCTGGAATTGCATAATATGTAGGTACATCTGCCAAAACTGTATTGGGATTAATTACTTTATTTTCTAATGCTAATTGATATAAAAAAGGCTTTAAAGTTGAACCTGGTTGACGCAATGCTTGTACCCCATCATTACTACCCATTTTTTGATAATCAAAATAATTAGGAGACCCTACATAAGCTAATACTTCTCCACTGTGATTATCAATAACAATAGCAGCAGCATGATTGACATTATAAGGCTGCAAATTTTTAACTATCTGCCCTACTTGAGCAGTAACAAATTGTTGTAAAGGTCTGTCGATAGTAGTGCGAATAACTGTAGGAGTACCTGTGGTAAATAAGTTTTGATTAATATTATTAGTAGATAAATTTTCAGATAACCAAAAAAGGAAATGTGGCGCTGCAATAATACCTTGATTTTCTGGTTGTAAAGTTATTTCTTCAGCAAAGGTTTTTTCAGCTTGGGTTTGGGTAATATAGTTATCTTCAACCATGCGTTTGAGAACATACTTTTGACGTTTTTTGAGAATATTCCAGTGGTAATACGGGTTGAGGTCAGTGGGGTCATTGGGTAACGCAGCAAGAATGGTTGCTTGAGCGAGGTTGAGGTCGGTAGCGGAAATGCCAAAATAAGTGCGGGATGCTGCTTCCACACCATAAATGTTTCCTCCCATTGGTAAGCGGTTAATATATGCTGCCAGGATTTGATTTTTGTTCATACCTGCTGTCAGTCGCCAAGATAACCATATTTCCCTAACTTTGTTGCCGAAAGTTCGCGGTGTCGGTTCCAACATTCGAGCAAGTTGCATCGTAATAGTCGAAGCACCACTGACTATTTGTCTTGCTTGGAGAGCTTCTAGGAGCGATCGCCCTATTGCTTTCATATCTAGAGCACCATGTTGATAATATCTTTTGTCTTCTGCTGCGATGATGGCGTTGATAAAGAGAGGTGAAATTTTATCTAGAGGTACGACTACAGTATTTTCTTGGTCGCGGGTGAGGATAGTTCCCAAGGGGAGAGCGTTACGGTCAGTAAATTTGAACGTTTGTTGATGTTGAATTATGTCTTGAGAGCGAATAGGAAAAAAGTAGGGAAGCGATCGCCCAGTTAAGCATAACACTACAAAACCGAGAATAAATTTTGACCTTGGTTTGGTGTGCTGCCATTTTTGTCTAATATTTTTTGATATGTGTTTAGTAATTTTTATCATAATAAGTTTTATTGCTGTGGACGTTTAACTCGAATCAATTGATCTGTTAATGTTTCTTGAGCAGAAATTGCATCATTAATTCTGTTAGCCATTCTTTCTCTATCAAAATCATCTTTGCAAGCAATAATACCCCCATGATTTGATACGGTACGATGCAGTCGAAAAAAGTCAACTCGATTTAAAGTTAAAACTGCACGTTCATTTTGAGTAGCAAAAGCTAGTACCTCTAGATCGGGAATCTTTTGATTAGCTAATCCTGCTTCTTGTACTGTGAGAACATCGTGACCAAAAGTTCTCAGCAATTCCACAACCCGTTTAGGAAACTGTTCGTCAGCATAGAGACGTGCCACAAATTAAATCTCCTCATTTTCTCGAATAGCTGACTCAATATCCTGAGAATATACCTCAGCATAAGTCCAAGCATTAACTAGATCCACTGCTTGGAGACTGGGATAGTCTTGCAGCAACTCCGACTCACTCACACCCAAACGACGAGCATTAACTAATACCCAAACAGGTATACGAGTACCAGCAATACAAGCATCACCTCCACAAACACCAGGGGTCTTTTCAATACCAGACCAACTATTAGCTAAACTTTGAGTTAAAAGTTGGATAGCTTGAAATTTTTCTGCTGGAGTTAGCGCCAAAAGTTGGGATTCTAAATCTTTTAATTTCATAGTTTATTCCTGAGTATCTATGATGATTTTAGATGTTTTGGGAGAATAATTGTAAGCATTCAGCAGATTGTCAATTAAGTACAAGTCTATTATAAGTAGTCGTTCAAAATAAATTTCCTAGTTGAGAGTTTGATTTTGTTTATCTATGAATTATTCGCCTTCAAGTAATAACTTAATTAAGCCATAGCCAAAACAGAATCTTGAACAACTTTTGGTAGTTCAATTATTACAAAATAATCGGCAGGATAAAGATCATATTCTCCACTTTCATCAACTATTCTTAGATCGCCATCTTTGATTGCCTCTTCATCAGTTAAAGCGACATAAATTTTATGTAATTCCAAAGAAGCAGGATAATCTTTATTATTAATACAGACTGCAAATTGAGCTTCAGCTTTCAGATTATTCATAGTTTTTAATCCAAATAAAATTTACGTTTAATCTCTTTTTTACCAATTCCGTGAGCTTCATACCAGTGTAATTCAGCAACTCTAATTCTGCCGTTGTCAAGACAAATCCTAGCTACTCCTTTTAATTTACGCCAACGCCCTTTCCCTTATGTTTTATTTAATCTTTCTAAATTGCGAATGGAATTACTAACTGCAATTATTTCAATATTAGTAATTTCACTAATAATTGTAAAATTCATCTATCATATTTTATAAAAAAAGAGTTTTTCTTTAGGCTAACATGATTATTCGGATAACTTTTGGCAGACTTTAAAATAATTTAATAAACTCACTTTCAACCAAAAGAAACCAAAACAAAAACTTCTCCAAATCCCACCTCTAATTTTTGGTCTTTTTACCGGAGATGTTATTATTACTATAGCAATCCTAAATAGGTTGTAATGTTTTATTGTAGGAGTTTGGTCTCCAAACCCAAGCATTAAGTGATTTGGAGACCAAACCCCTACTGTTTTTTCTCACAAATCATTTAGGATTACTATATTATATCTGTTACCGAAAAATCAAGGTATAAAGTCTCTCCATTCATGGAGAAAAAAGAAAAAAAAATTCCTTTTAGGCAATCCCTCTATTACAGAAGAGGTAATAATTAATAATTAATAATTAATTGTTGAAGACCTATTTAGGAGTGCTATAGAGGTCATTTTTAATTCTTGCGCCTACCAAAATAATGAAATATACTAATTTTTTAAATCCTATTCTAGAAAAACTCAAACCCAAAATTTATACCTGGTTAAAATTCTTGAGCATTAGACTAAAAAAACAATTCCAAATAACCATCTTAATTTTAGCAACTTTCCTGAGTATTTTATGTATATCAATCCTACCTGCACAAACTCAGGAAAAACCTGTAACTATCCAAGTATTAATCCAAGCTCTAGAAGCTAGTTTCTGGGAACCACTTCAAGCAGAATTTAACAAAACTCACCCAAATATTAACCTGGAAATTGTCAAAGGTCCTAATGATACTAACCTAGTAGAAGATTTATATACATCTTCTTTTTTACTAGGAGATTCTCCTTATGACTTAGTTTATATGGATATAGTTTGGGTGCCAAAATTTGCTGCTGCTAACTGGTTAAAAGACCTTTCAGAAAAAGTCGATATCCAACAATTACAAAAAATATATTTACAAGGAGACGTTGCAGGCGGAATTTATCAAGACAAACTCTATCGAATGCCATTAAATTCTGGTGGAGGAATGCTTTATTATCGCACCGACTTATTAAAAAAAGGTGGATTTGAACCCCCTAATACCTTTGCAGAAATAATCAAAATATCCCAAGAATTGCAAAAACAAGGATTAGTTGAATGGGGTTATGTTTGGCAAGGTAAACAATACGAAGGTTTATCAGCAATGTTTATCGAAATTCTGGAAGGTTATGGTGGTTTTTGGGTAAATTTAGAAACAAATGAAGTAGGTTTAGATAAACCAGAAGCTATTAAAGCAGTAGATTTTTTACGCCAAAATATTAGTCAGGGAATTTCTCCTCCTGGAGTTACTACTTATGCAGAAGAAGAAACCCGTCGTTTATTCCAAAGTGGTAATACAGTTTTTCTGCGTAATTGGCCTTATGTTTATCCATTAGCATCAGAATCAACATCAAAAATAGCTGGAAATTTTGATATTAAACCAATGGTTCATGCTCCAGGAAAAAATAGTGGAGCTTGTTTAGGAGGATGGGGTTTAGGAATAGCTAAAACTACAAAACATCCAGAGGAAGCTTGGGAGGTTATTCAATACTTCAATAAACCAGAAGTGCAAAGAAAATTTATTTTAGAAACAGGATTTGTTCCGGCGAGAAAATCACTTTTTAATAACCCTATCCTGCTGGAAAAATTTCCTTATTTACCAAATTTATTCCCAGTAGTAAATAATTCTGTATTACGTCCTCCTATTCCTCAATATGCTCAAGCATCTGATATTTTACAACGTTATTTGAGTGCTGCTCTAACAGGTTCCCGTACACCAGAGTCAGCAATGAAAGCTGCAGCTAGAGAAACTCGTGTTTTGTTAGGAGGAAGGGGAGTAGGGGAGTAGGGGAGTAGTAGGGACGTTGCACAGGCAAAAATGCGTTTTCCGTTGTCGCCGACATATAAAGCGGAGCTTTGCGTTAGCAAAACGTCCCTACACAAAAAATTAACACGCTACTCGCTAATAATAGTTAAAAAGGTTATTAAAAAAGCAGAGAAACCGGGTTTATATTCAATGACTCACCACCTAACATCTACCTCCCATAAACCCGGTTTCTTATAATAAATATAGAAACTAGAAACCGGGTTTATATTCAATGACTCACCACCTAACATCTACCTCCCATAAACCCGGTTTCTTCTAACACTCCGATGATAATTTTCAGCAGTTCCTCTACCTTGATTTTTTTTATTGAAAAATTACTGTAAATTAGAATTTCAATCAGGTATAGCAATATGGAATGATTTGTGAAAAAAAGTATAGAGGTTTGGAGACCAAACCCCTACAATAAAATGTTACAACATAAGGGTATTGCTATATCTTAATAGCGGGCATTCCAGCCCGCACTACAAAGATTTAAAGGTTAATGTTTGTACCTCACATATCTGGAATCTGCTGTAATTTTTTGTTGATTGAAAGGTTACTATAAATTTTAATTTCAGTATTGGCAAAAGCTCCTACTTTGGTAGGGAGTTTGGTCACCAAAGCCCTACAATATTGATATTACTCCCTTAAAAAAATCTCTGAAAAATTCCCAAACTACTTCTATTACTAATTCCCTTGAAACCAGAGAAAAATTAATGGGTTTGGAGACCAAACCCCTACAATAAAATGTTACAACATAAGGGTGTTACTATATCTTAATAGCGGGCATTCCAGCCCGCACTACAAAGATTTAAAGGTTAATATTTGTACCTCGGATACCTGGAATCTGCTGTAATTTTTTGTTGATTGAAAGGTTACTATAAATTTTAATTTCAGTATTGGCAAAAGCTCCTACTTTGGTAGGGAGTTTGGTCACCAAAGCCCTACAATATTGATATTACTCCCTTAAAAAAATCTCTGAAAAATTCCCAAACTACTTCTATTCCAAATTCCCTTGAAACCAGAGAAAAATTAATGGGTTTGGAGACCAAACCCCTACGATAAAATGTTACAACATAAGCGTGTTGTTATATATTAATAGGGGGTAAGATGCCCCACTACAAATATTTAAAGGTTAATGTTTGTACCTCAGATACCTGGAATATGCTGTAAATTTTTGTTGATTGAAAGGTTACTATAAATTTCAATTTCAGCTTTGGCAAAAGCTCCTACTTTGGTAGGGGGTTTGGAGACCAAACCCCTACGATATTGATATTACTCCCTTAAGAAAATCTATGAAAAATTCCCAAACTACTTCTATTCTCAATTCTCTTGAAAAAAGAGAAAAATTCACAGGATGGCTATTAATAACCCCAGCCATTCTCATATTACTATTTGTATTTGCTTATCCAATTGGTCGCGCTCTTTGGTTAAGTCTATTTACACAAAATCTTGGTACAGAATTAAAGCCTATTTTTTCCGGCTTAACTAACTACAACAGAATATTAACTGATGGTCGTTTTTGGCAAACTTTATGGAACACAACAATATTTACAGCTTGCTCCATTTTCTTAGAATTAATATTAGGAATGAGCATCGCTTTAATCTTAGATAAATCATTCCGAGGTAGAGGTTTTGTTCGTACTATTAATCTCATTCCTTGGTCATTACCAACTGCAGCTATTGGGTTAGGTTGGGCGTGGATTTTTAACGACCAATTTGGCATAGTTAATGATATACTTCTCCGTTTAGGATTCATTCAAACAAATATTACTTGGTTAGGCGATCCATTCCGAGCAATGTTGGCAATGATTATTGCTGATGTTTGGAAAACAACGCCATTTATTGCCATTATTTTATTGGCAGGTTTACAATCAATTTCTTCTGATTTATATGAAGCTCATGCTATTGATGGAGCCAACCCAATACAGAGTTTTCAACAAATTACTATCCCATTATTAATGCCACAAATAATAATTGCTTTGTTATTCAGATTTGCTCAAGCATTCGGTATTTTTGACTTAGTACAAGTAATGACTGGAGGTGGACCCGCTGGAGCCACAGAAACAATTTCTATCTATATTTATGCTACTATTAGACGTTATTTAGACTTTGGTTATGGAGCTTCTTTAGTAGTAGTAACTTTTCTATTATTAATTCTTGCAGTGGCGATCGCTACTACCGCATTTGAGCAGGGGAGTAGGGGAGTAGGGGAGTAGGGGAGCAGAGGAGTAAGAGAGTGGGGGAGTGGGGGAGTAAGAGAGTAGGGGAGTGGGGGAGTGGGGGAGAAGTAAACATAAGAATAATTAATATCATGTCCGGATAATTAGTTATAAAAAAATTTTCTCCTTCTTCTCCTTCTTCTCCTGTTATTCTTTCTTCCCTCTTGACTCCTGACTCCTGACTCCTGACTCCTCCGTAATTATTTATTTATCACTGTTCAACCGGACATGATATAACACGCTCCTGGCTAATAATTATCAAAAAAGTTAAAGAGCAAGTGTTAATTACTTAATAATTAAAGTGTCTGCTAAATATAGCATTTTTGTTTCAAAATGGTATTAAAAGCTCAAAGTAAAAAGTTAAAATGAGGAATCAAAAATGTCTATATCAAAACATCAATCTTCAATCAAAATAGGTAGAATTATTCTGTGGATAAGTGTGGTTTTAACTGTCATATTTTGCCTTGCTCCTGTTTTATGGCAATTATTAACTTCTTTCAAAACTAATGAAGCAATATCAGCAGTTCCTAATGTCTATTTTCCCTCCCCAAACCAATTAACTTTTGACCACTATCTTAGTCTCGGTTGGGGTTTTATTCGCTATATTTTTAATAGTGCTTTTGTTTCTATTATTTCGACAATTATTTGTTTAGGAATAGGAGCGCCTGCTGCTTATGTTTTGGCGCGGTTAAAAATACCTGGAGAAAATATCATTATTGCCTGTGTTTTAATCGTCAGTCTGTTTCCTTATGTGTTGTTATTTTTAGGACTGTTAGAAATTATTAGAGCTATTGGTTTAGGGAATAATTATATAGCTTTAATTATTCCTTACACAGGCATTAATTTACCTCTAACAATTCTGGTTTTAAGAAGCTTTTTCCAACAGTTACCAAAAGATATAGAAGACTCGGCAAAAATAGATGGTTACAACACAATTTCTATGTTGTGGAATATTGTTTTACCTCTAACAATTCCAGCATTAGTAACTACAGGAATTTTAACCTTTATTTTTGCTTGGAATGAATTTATTTTTGCCCTGACTTTTATTACTCGTTCAGAAATGTATACTATTCCCGTTGCAGTTGCTCAAATAGGTGGTACTTCTCTGTTTGACATTCCTTATGGGCCAATTGCTGCAGCAACAGTAACAGGTACATTTCCTTTAGTAATTTTAGTATTAATAGCTCAACGGCGAATTGTTCAAGGTATTACTGCAGGTGCCGTTAAAGGATAAGTTTATTAATGAATAATTAATAATTGATAATTGATAATTACCTCTCCCTTCCCTTTTAGGAAGAGGTTAGTTTCAATCCCTAATAGGGATTTTAGTTAGTTTAAACTCTTGCATAGATCGTGCGATACGTTTTTTCTAGTATGTTTCAATCCCTAATAGGGATTTTAGTTAGTTTAAACTTCATACTCACGATTTTGCCGAGTTAGAAGATCCTGTTTCAATCCCTAATAGGGATTTTAGTTAGTTTAAACACTACCGAGTACCCGCCAGCAAGTGGAACTTTTTACACGTTTCAATCCCTAATAGGGATTTTAGTTAGTTTAAACCTGAAAAAGGAGACCATAGGAACTTTTGCATCTCAAGTTTCAATCCCTAATAGGGATTTTAGTTAGTTTAAACTTGGTATTACCTTGGACGAACAGGAGTTAATTGAAGTTTCAATCCCTAATAGGGATTTTAGTTAGTTTAAACATAGTCAGAGGCGGATATCATGGAGGCTTCATCTATGTTTCAATCCCTAATAGGGATTTTAGTTAGTTTAAACTTGCGCTGTTTAGGCATAAGCCAATATCTCTCATACTAAGTTTCAATCCCTAATAGGGATTTTAGTTAGTTTAAACATATTACTCCCAACTTAATCAATGAGCTTTCTAAGTATGTTTCAATCCCTAATAGGGATTTTAGTTAGTTTAAACTGAACAAAATCAACAAAATCTAATTGATGTGTACAACGTTTCAATCCCTAATAGGGATTTTAGTTAGTTTAAACGAGTAGCTTTATATCCACTTTTCTCCAATTCTGGGTTTCAATCCCTAATAGGGATTTTAGTTAGTTTAAACCTTTGGATAGTAGCAGAATCAGGAAGTAGTGAAGTTTCAATCCCTAATAGGGATTTTAGTTAGTTTAAACGGTAAAAATGGGCAATCCTCCGCTGCCATATCAATCGTTTCAATCCCTAATAGGGATTTTAGTTAGTTTAAACAAAGTATAGTGATTGGCTCAAAAAAGGATTGGAAGTTTCAATCCCTAATAGGGATTTTAGTTAGTTTAAACAGATTATATAGATAATTTTCCTTTTGATTATACTTTGGGGTTTCAATCCCTAATAGGGATTTTAGTTAGTTTAAACCTTTCCCGCATATCCATATGTACTAATTATGCTTTGTTTCAATCCCTAATAGGGATTTTAGTTAGTTTAAACTTAAGAAAATATGCTGCTGAGAATGAGAAAAGTATGTTTCAATCCCTAATAGGGATTTTAGTTAGTTTAAACTGGAGATTATTGGCGATCGCGCTGTAGAGTTTACTGTTTCAATCCCTAATAGGGATTTTAGTTAGTTTAAACTTAGATGTATTGCAATTTGCTAAATTAAAAATGTGGAAGTTTCAATCCCTAATAGGGATTTTAGTTAGTTTAAACAAACTATATTCTGCAAGAATAACTGATGAATAATCAAGTTTCAATCCCTAATAGGGATTTTAGTTAGTTTAAACTTTTGGTTGACGTTTTTATGCCAGTTAATACAAGAGTTTCAATCCCTAATAGGGATTTTAGTTAGTTTAAACAGCAGGGTTGTAGAACCCAAGACATATCTAATTTTCAAGGTGCATTTGCGCGGGACAAGACTAAATATAGCATTTCCAACCGCAGCTTGACAAGAGGCATCCCCAAAAAAGCGCCACAACCATTGCCACATAAGGGTTTGCAAAAATGCGCGAATCCCCTTCATACCCTTTCCTAGCTCAAACCCTTCCCCATACTTAACCTCAGCCATTTTTTTTCACCTCCTCTCTTCTACAGCTACCCATCCGCGCAAAATAGCCTAATTTTATTGGCCCTACAATTCAAAAAATGGCCGACTTTGGAATATCTTCTAAAATTCTGCATTCTAAATTCTAAATTCTAAATTCTAAATGTCCCAAGCTTTCCAAAATGTATAAATGGCCAAAATTACCAACAAAGTCCGAAAAGCAAAAGTCACAACCGAACTAGACAACTTCGGCAGAAAACGAGTGCTAATTTGAGCGCCGATCAAACCCCCAAAACCCAGAATCAAACCTCCTACAAATACAATATTACCATTCAAATAATGACCGAAACTAGCAGAAATAGAAGTAACAACAATTACACCCAGACTTGTTTGAATAGCAACTTTAATAGGTTCCCCCAGTAAAAGAATTTGCAGAGGTACCATAATTACCCCACCACCAACCCCAAATAAACCAGCTAATAACCCTCCAGTTCCCCCAGTAATAATTCTAGCAATAGTAGGATTTCCCCATTCCTGTTTTTCACCATTATTTTCAGCATCTTTTTGTTTAGCTATAACACCCTTGCGAAACTCGAATAGATAAATATTAACTAACATTAATAAACCAAAACCCAATAATAATAAAGTAGAGGAAAATTGTTCCGCCAAATAAACTCCAACTTGAGCAGCGAATAATGCTGGTAATGCCAACAAAATAACTCTTTTAGGTTTAATGTAACCCATTCGCCAATTTTGTAGAGTACCGGAACTTGCTGTAATTACAATAGCTAAAGCGCTAGTTGCAACTGCTTGTATAGGTTCATATCCCAAAGCCACTAATAGAGGTACCATAACCGTACCACCGCCAATTCCTAAAAATCCAGCTAGAATACCCGCAAAAAGACCACCTATACCTAAAATAAACAAATTTGTTGGAATCATTATTTAAGAGTTGTTTTTAACTAAAATTAGACAAATAAACTTGAGTTTAAGAGACTGTTTGTAAAATAAGTATTAAGCAAAAAGTTTCAGAATTCAATCTTAAAGCTTGAATAAGGCAAGGGATTGAAATAACTCTACAGAGGGAGTAGGTGACTATTCATACTCAATCAGTTAGTTGTGAATTTCTTGATAACAAATAATTGTTTTTTTGCCTATTCCCTATTCCCTATTCCCTATTCCCTATTCCCTGTTTCCTATTCCCTGTTCCCTATTCCCTATCTTCTTTTTTTATATTTCCTGATACATTTAACCTCTAATATAACTGAAAAGATACAAAAAATAGAAGTAATATATCAAATCTGGTAGTATTGGTAAAATTCATGCCTCGTAGGGGTTTGGTCACCAAACCCAAAACCTACTTGGAGTTTTTACCGAATTATTAATTATTAATAATTAAATAATTCGCGCCTTGAAGCCTGCCCTTGGATAGGGGAAAAAAAGTGCTAGGATATTTCCTTATCTTCAATCTGATGGTTTTAACCAGAGGTAATTATCAATTATCAATTATCAATTAATGAACAATACTGATGGTCAAGTCTTATTCTCCAAAGTAAGCAAATTTTGTATTATACCAATTCCCAAAAGTAATGCTATACTTGATTAATACTTCAGTCATTAAGTAATTACCTTTGAATAATTACCTTTTTGCTGATTTGAGACAATTTAATCTTTGATTATCTCTATTTTTACTTCTCCCGTACGGACGCCCTTATGCAACGTCCCTACACTCCCCTACTCCCCTACTCAATCAAATGTAGAAAAGTTTTTGAGAAATGGTATTATACTATGTCTGGTTGAATACCTTATGATTTATGAACTAAAATTTGCAATATCAAGCATTAAATTATCTGTGTAAGTTCTAAACAATAAAGAAACAATTAAAAATTATGGCAAAACTGCAATTAAAAAATCTCAGAAAACAATTTACTCCTAATGTTATTCCCGTTAAAGACATAAATATTGAAGTTGAAGAAGGAGAATTTTTAACCTTATTAGGACCTTCTGGATGCGGAAAATCAACCCTACTACGACTCATTGCAGGTTTAGAAACACCTACTCAGGGTAGAGTAATAATTGGCGATCGCGATGTCACAAATATACCACCGGGCGATCGAAACATTGCAATGGTATTTCAAAGTTATGCTCTCTATCCTCACATGACAGTCTTTGAAAATATTTCTGCTTCCCTGAAACTCCGCAAAATACCCCCAGATGAAATTCAACAACGAGTCAATGATGTCGCCCAAAAATTAGATTTAGTCAACTTACTAGCTCGCAAACCCAAAGAAATGTCTGGAGGACAAAGACAACGGGTAGCATTAGCTCGTTCATTAGTACGAAACCCAGAGGTATTTTTGTTAGATGAACCTCTAAGTAATTTAGATGCCTTATTGCGGGAACAGGTACGAGCAGAATTAAAACAGTTATTTAATGCTCAACAAAAACCCGTAGTTTATGTTACTCACGACCAAACAGAAGCAATGACTTTATCAAGTAAAGTAGCAATTTTATCTGATGGTTATTTACAACAACTTGATGCTCCCCATCAAATTTATAGTTCTCCAGCAAATAAATTTGTTGCTGGTTTTGTGGGTAGTCCGCAAATGAATTTATTGACTCTTAAATGTGAAGAAAATTATGCAATTTTAGGAGATTGTAAAATTTATTTGCCAGATTTTTCGACTCGAAAAAAACAAATAATTATGGGTATTAGACCGGAAGATGTGCGTTTTTCTCGTGCTGAAAATTTGGGAATTACTATTAAAGGAAAGGTAGTTTTAGTAGAAGATTTAGGTAAGGAAAAATTATTAATTTTACAGGTAGAAAATTCAGCAGAAAATATCAAAGTTATAGTTCCTTATGACCTAACTTGGGGTGAGTTAGTAACTTTAGAATTACCTACTAAACAGATTCATTGGTTTGATGTAGAGTCTGGCGATCGCTTATTACAATAGTTATCTTGTCAAACTCCAAAAAAACCGGTTTATGGTTTGACTAAGAAATAAGGTCTCAAGCCTCCAGCTAAAGCCATAGGTACTGATAACTGTTAACTTATAACTGATAACTGGAATCAAGCTCTTTTTCAATTAAGAATAAAAATTATGACCCAATAATGCTGTTGCTGCTGTCACATCTACAGGTCTAGAAAACAAATATCCTTGACCATATTCACATCCTAAATCTTTCAGTTGAGCCAACTGTGCCTCAGTTTCTATTCCCTCTGCTACCACATCCAATCCTAAACTATGAGCTAATGTAATAATAGCTCGCACAATCTCATAATTTTCCCCATTAACTCCCATATTTGTCACAAAAGATTTATCAATTTTCAGAGTATTAATAGGGAAACGATGCAAATAACTTAGAGATGAATATCCTGTACCAAAATCATCAACACTTAACTGCATTCCTAAATCCCGTAGATGAGATAAAACTTTAGTAGCAGACTCAGCATTATCCATAACCACACTTTCTGTGATTTCTATTTTTAATCCTTGAGGATTGATACCTGTCTTTTGCAAAATACGTTGAATTTGAACAATCAAGTTAGATTGGGAAAACTGTTTCCCAGAAATATTAACAGCTATAGTCAGGTTAGTTTGAGAATAAATTTGCTGCCATTCTTGTAGTTGACGACAAGCTTCCCAAAATATCCACTGACCAAGAGGAATAATCAAACCTGTTTCTTCTGCAATAGGAATAAACTTGACCGGAGGAACCATACCGCGTTCAGAATGTCGCCACCGCGCTAAAGCTTCAAACCCTACTAAGTTGCCTGTAGATAGAGAGATAATTGGTTGATAGTTGAGTAAAAAAGTGTTGGCAGTGGGGCAAACAAATTCTTCTAGCATCTCCACAGTTTGGCGTAAGTCACGCTCTAACTGCATCATTTCTGTAACGTAGCTGTGCATGGCACTGGTGAATACCAGATAACTTCCTTGGTTTTGCGCTTTGGCTTGATCCATCGCAATATTAGCATCTCGCAGTAGATCCCCTGCCCATTTATAATGATGAGAACCTATGGCAATACCTATACTAGCAGTAATAAAGAGTTTATGACCCTCTAATTCTAGAGGTTGAGCGATCGCTGTTTGTATCAACTTTGCTAAACCAATGGCATCTTCTTGATCGTGAATTCTTTCTAAGAGAATAACAAACTCATCACTACCTATTCGTGCTACCGTATCTGCCGCTCGTAAACAAATTTTGATTCGTTGAGCAATTTCAATTAGGAGTTTGTCTCCCATAGAGTGACCGTGACTTTCATTAATGATCTTAAATCGATCTAAATTAATCGTAAGTACAGCAAACAAATCAAAATGATTTCTGTATGTGTGTGCCAATGCTTGCTGTAGTCTATCCATTAATAACGCTCTATTTGGCAAGTCTGTCAGGCTATCATACAAAGATTGACGTAGTAGTTTCTCCTCTACAGATTTTTTTTCTGTTATATCATGACAGTTAATTACAATTCCCTGAACTGATTCATCATCAAGTAAATTCATTACCACAGCTTCAAATACACACCAAGTACCGTTTTTATGGCAGATTTTATATTCATCTAACCCCCGGCGTGTTTTCGGATCTTCTTTCACTGCCTCTAGTACCTGTTCCATCCACCAGCTATCGTTGGGGTGAATCAACTCTAATACAGATTTGCCAATTAATTCTTCTGAAGTGTAACCTAAAATTCGTTCTTGGGAGGGACTAACATATTGATAAATGCCATTACTGTCTAAAATCTGGATAATATCTGTGCTATTTTCGATTAGCGATCGGAATCTTCGTTCATTTTCCTGCATTTGTTTCTCTGCTTGCTTACGTTCGGTAATATCTGTGCTGACAGCAACAAACCCAGTAATTTTATCTGTGGCATCTCTGATGACATCTATCCGCATCAAAATCTGGATGATTTGACCTCTACGACTTCGACAAGTAATTTCACCATTCCATGCACTTCCACTCATCATCCTGTCAAATATTTTTTTAGCTACTCTGTTATCTACTATCAAACTTAGTAACCCACCAATAGCATTTACTTGTGCTACATTTTGATAGTCAAAAAGTTGAGTAAATGCTCGATTTTGAAAAATATGATTGCCATCAGCATCAGTCATACTAATTGCTTCACTGCTACTTTCTATGGCTTTACCTGTCAGTGCTAGAGCTGTTTCTGTTTCCCTAAGTTCAGTAATATCAATTCCGACATTACACGCTGCTTGACCCTGGTTATATTTTTGAGCAACTATGAGATATTGACCTACAGGTAAACTCATTTCATACACAGTAACTGTGATATTACTGGCAAAAAAATTGCGAACAAATTTAGTAAAGTCTGCATCATCTCCATTCAAAAAGCCGATATGTTTACCAATAAACTCTTCAGGAGCCATGTTGAATATTTTAGCTAAATGTCTATTAACTCCTAAATAATGTAAATCTGAACTAATCCAAGAAACTAACCCTGGTATTGCTTCTAAAAGTGTTTGTAATCGCTCGTCTGCTTCGGAAATTTCTAATGATTGGGATTCTTGTAATTTATGATTGGAATTAATAACTTGAATATCATGGGGAATTAATATAACTTTTTCTTGATTAATTGGATAGATACTGGTGTTAAATTTAACCTGTTCTTCTCCTATTTGACATTTGTGTTCAATTTCTACTTGACGATTTGTTTTTAAACAAGTTTTAATATGATTACTCAAAATATTTTTCTGAGTATCTTCAAGAATGTCACGGATCTTAAATTTCAGGGGGTTATCCTCTGAAAAGGATGCTTCCCTATCTACTGGAATACTTTCTAGAAAGCATCCTGTTTGATCCAACACCCAGATACAAGTATTCATTAAAGCAAACATAGAATCTATATGAGTATGATTTTTGCTTCAATTATAAGTGAGTAAATTTTAACTAATTAACTAACTTATAATTGATAATGCTGATAGGCATGATTCAGCTACAGAATTACAAAAATTAATTTTAACATTAAGTTACTGCTATAAATAAGATGTTATACTAAATACCAATAGTTTTAAGTGTAGTCACCTTTACTCAGTAGTATAAGGTTTATAGGTAGTATGAGAATTTTATTAAAATCAGTCCTTGCCAGATTTAAGGTTTTACTAGGAGCAGTTCCTCTAATTGCGACAACATACACCATTGGTACATTAGTTCAATCGAGAGCTAGTTTTGCTATTAGTCAAAATAGAGATAATTTATCCCTAGTAAATACACTTCAAGTATCTACTCAAAACATATCACAACAAAGTTATAATGTCAATAAAAATAACTTAGAGTTAAATCCTAGTAATCATGTTATTCTCTCCCAAAATCGAGGGATTAATACTTCTCAAAATTCCCAGTTGCAAAGTTCTTTCAATGTTGTTCCAACCAAACATCAAGGAGCAAATTTTCCTAATCAATGGAAAACTACTAACACTAATAATAAATTCGGAATTGAACAAGTTAACAACACCCAACTACCTGCACCAGTCAATCCTATCAGACCGCGACCTCAACCAATGTTAACAAATGTTCCACCTCAACCTGTTGCACCTGCACCAGTCAATCCTATCAGACCGCGACCTCAACCAATGTTAACAAATG